>JAHLFB010000117.1 GCA_018884025.1 Candidatus Phocaeicola faecipullorum | reverse complement strand
TTAAAGGTTTTCTCTTCCTGCCTGTCAGTCTTTTCCTTTATACAACAAAGATATAAAGACTGACACTGTATCAATAAGTTCTCGGTACAAATTATCAATATTAAAATAATTTCCCACGCGCTTATTTTACTCTCGCAAACTTAGAGTTTTTTTTAAGGGAGAATTGTTAGTTGTCAATGGTTATGATTTTTCAATACCCTGTGCGGTAATTCTCCATGTCCTAACAATTCTATCGGACATTTCAGTTTCTCCTCTATCCATTCGGCTGAAACCTCATTTTGTGGATGATAGTCAAGAGTGCCATTCACGCAGGCTATGTTTTTTACATTTTGAAGTACAGAGCCTATATCGTGACTCACCAGGATAATAGTCCTGCGTTTGTTTATCTCTTCAAGGAGTGAATATAGCTGTCCTTCAAAACGCTTGTCAATGTATGTATTTGGCTCGTCGAGTATTATTACTTTCGGGTCGGATACTATTGCTCTCCCGAGCAAGGCTCTTTGCAATTGACCTCCGCTAAGCTGCCCAATAGCCTTACCGGACAGTTCTTCCAGTCCCATCATTGATATGGTATCTTTTACCTTGTCGTGATGTTCTTTTGTGAACTTGCTGAATAAAGATTTCTGTTTATTCAGTCCTGACAGTATTACCTCATAGACGGATATCGGGAACTTTTTGTCTATAGAGTTATATTGCGGAAGGTATCCCATGTTTATTCCGTTTACGGGTGTGCCATTGTCGAAAAAAGATATTTTCCCTTCAGTAGGCTTTATAAGGTCAAGGATGACTTTCACAAGTGTTGTCTTTCCGCCGCCGTTAGGCCCTATTATGCCAAGGAAGTCTTTTTCCGTTATGTCCAGGTTGATGTTATGGAGAACGTTTTTATTTTCGTAGCCTGCGTATAGGTTTTCTATTTTAATTATGCTGTTGTTCATTTTTGTATTGTCGTATCGTTGTTTGTACATAAAGCCTTTGCGGTATTAATCATTTCCTCTGTCCAGTTATAGTTAAGTGGATTTACCGGAATGACTTTTACTTTCAGTTCTTTGGCTATTGCTTCGGCATTTCGCATATCGAACTCCTGTTGCACAAAAATTACTCTTGCGTTCTTTTCTCTGCATAGTTTTATTAATGCCTGAAGGTGAGCCGGTGAAGGTTCTTTTCCTCCTTCCTCAATGCTGATTTGCTCCAGTCCGTAATCTCTTGCGAAATATGTAAGTGCAGGATGATATATCAGGAACGTTTTGTCTGCATGTTCTATTATGGACTGTATTTCCTCGTTGGTCTGGTCGATAACTCTTATAAGACTGTCAAGCCTGTTTTTGTAATATTCTGAATTCTTATTGTCAAGTTCTTCCAGTGCTTTATATACATTGTCGGCAATGATTTTTGCATTTTCCGGTGAGTTCCATATGTGTGGTTCTACTCCGTGTGAATGATTTTCGTCTTCTTGTCTTATGTGTGAGTGAGAGCATTGCTGATGTATCAGGTTTACTCCTATAGAAGTGTCATAGAAGCGGAGTTTAGGGAGGTTTTCCTGTAATTTATCCATCCATGACTGTTCAAAACCAATATGTCCTATACGCAGATATGCTGTGCTTTTGCTAAGGTTTACCATTTGTTGAGGTGTCGGGTCATAAGTCTCAGGGCTGCTGCCTTCGGGTACCATACTTACAACATTGAACTTGTCGCCTGCTATAGCCTCAGTGAAGTATCTGAGAGGTTCTATTGTGACAGTTATTGTGGGTTTGTCATTCCTTTCTGTATTTTTGCATGATGTGGCAAAAATGAGTAATAATATTGATAATAATGATAATGTTTTCATGAACGATTGGTTATAGTATGTAGAGTAATGAAGTTTTATGTCCTGAAGTCGGCATTGATGATTGATACCTTCCTTAATGATTTAATCTGTAAACAGTTTTGTCCCTCTGAGGATTTCTCTTTTACCTCCAGGAGGACCAGCCAGACGCTCTACACTGAAACCTGCCTCTTTCAACATACGTCTGACGGAACCTTTTGCGCAATATGTTGTCAGTATGCCGTTATTGTTAAGTACGTCATATAAGTTGTTGAAGAGCTCTTGACTCCACATTTCAGGCTGTTTTTCGGGTGCAAAAGCGTCAAAATAGATTATATCATATCCCTTTCGGAATTTAAAATCCGTGAAGTCTCCTTTTATTTTTTCAATGATGAAATTTTCGGATATTTTTTGTGGTGTATTCCATTCTGCTGTGTGTATGGAATAGAACATATCTTTTTCCGTAGGGGCTATAAGTTCCGGATAGTCCAAATGTTTTATGATATCCATCTCTAGCGGATATTTCTCTATTGTAGTGTAGCGTATGTTTCTGCTTTCTTTTTTTGCTTCCAGCGATGTCAGGAAAGCGTTTAGTCCTGTTCCGAAACCAATCTCCAGAATGTTTGGTTCTTTTGCAGGCGAATGTTTAAGCCCCATATTGATAAATATGTGTTCCGATTCTGTCAGCGCACCTTTTACCGAATGGTAATGTTCGTCAAGTTCAGGTACGAACAGTGTATAGCTTCCGTCTGCTGTCTTCTCTAGTTCCATCTTCTCTCATTTTATAATCAAACCTTTTACAAGGATATCAGTTTAAGTGTAGTAGCAACCAAAATCGCATATCTGGCAAGTTTGCCAAGCGTCATAGATATTGTTACAATGACCGGGTTTGCTCTCATCAGTCCCAGTACAACCAATATTGCGTCTCCTATTACAGGTAGGAATGATAGAAATGCTATCCATGAACCTTTGCCTTTTATGAATCTTTCTGCCTTGTCCATCTGTTTCTTCTTTACACCGAGATATTTCTCTATCCATTCCATTTTTCCCAGATGTCCAATCCAGTAACATGTTAATCCGCCAAGCGCATTTCCTGCAGTGGTTGAAACTGTGGATAGTATCGGGTCTAATCCCAGTCCGATGCAGGCTAAAAGAACTGCTTCGGAACTGAAAGGTAAAACTGTACCGGCAAGAAATGCTGAAATGAACATTCCCATGTATCCCCATTCCGTAAGAAACTGAATAAATGCGTCCATATTCAAATTAAAATATTTAGTCCGAAATGTAACATTACGTTATATATGGCCATTATACCTGTGATAACCAATGAAACAATCATAAATATATATGTAAACTTGCCTGACCTTTGTATCATTGTATATCCAAACAGTATGGCGCACATTGTAATAATGATTGGCAATACAGATTTTAGCATCATTGGCTTTATCATGACTAACAATGTCTCGTAAATGCCGATGGTATTCATTACACCAATAACAATCCTGTTTTTCACTTTATCGTTAAGTGATGTCATGATGCTGGTTATTCCACTTACCACCGATATAATGAATATACATGCCGTAGTAACAAGATATTGCAAAGGGATATTGGCGTAATCAGTGATGTGCCATTCCATTAAGTGGTTGAACCATGTTAAAACCATTATGTTGTCACCTTTATATAAATTATATCCGGTGATGAGCCAATAAGGCGTACACAGGCCTATAATGCCGGCAAATAATGTTTTAATGTTCAATAACCTGAGTTGCGGCATCACGATGAGCAAAAGTGGCACATTGAATATGACATCGGGTTCAATCAGGCTTCCTATCCCCAGCCATAAAAAAGAGTGGAAAACGTATGAAGAAACATTTTTTGACTCATAACCTTTCAGAAGGCAATAAAGACTTCCCATGAAAAGCAATAGCATCCAACATTCCCCTTTGCCGTATTCATGAAGGAACACTGCGGCAGAATACAATATGATAAATATGGCAGAGGGCAATGACGAGCGGCTTCTTGTCAAAGCAAATAATGTGTTCAGTTCAATGAGAAGATATGTGACAATGCTTCCTGTAAGAAAAGGAATAACCTCCATCCTGTCATCTAGAGTGATTACCCATAAAATGACAGATAACATGATAGCTATCGGAAGTGTCAGTCTTCCGGTAGCTATCTGATATTGAAAGCGGTTACGCATGATTATATTATAAATCAAAACCTATGTCTGAACGGAAATATTTCTTCTCAAACTGTATCTTGCCTGCATTCTTGAACGACATGGCCAAGGCTTCTTCCTTGTTCGCCCCGTAAGAACTTACTGCGATGACACGTCCTCCTGCTGTTACTATCTGTCCGTTCTTAACGGCTGTTCCGGCATGGAATATTATGCTTCCTCCTGCCTTTGCGTCCTCTATGCCGCTCATAGGGAAACCTTTGTCGTATGCTTCAGGATATCCTCCGGAAACAAGCATTACACAAACAGCTGAGCGAGGGTCTATTTCAAGAACACGCCGGTCGAGATTGCCTTCAGCAACTCCTTCAAGGAGGTCAACTAGATCGCTCTTGATACGGAGCATCACGCTTTCTGTTTCAGGGTCACCCATACGGACATTATATTCTATTACCATCGGCTCGCCCTTTACATTGATAAGTCCGAAGAAGATAAATCCCTTGTAATCGATACCTTCATCAGCCAAGCCTTCCACCGTAGGACGTATGATACGGTCTTCCACCTTCTTCATCCATTCTGCGTTTGCAAACGGAACAGGTGAAACAGAACCCATACCTCCTGTGTTAAGGCCTTTATCCCCTTCGCCGATACGCTTATAATCCTTTGCCTCAGGTAATATTTTGTAGTTTTTTCCGTCTGTAAGAACGAAAACAGAACATTCTATTCCGCTAAGGAATTCCTCTATAACAACTGTGGCAGAAGCACTTCCGAACATACCTCCAAGCATTTCCTTCAGTTCTTTCTTTGCCTCTTCCAGTGTAGGGAGAATCAACACACCCTTTCCGGCACACAATCCGTCAGCCTTAAGCACGTATGGAGCCTCAAGAGTTTCAAGGAAAGACAGACCTTCTTCAAGGTTTTCGGCTGTAATGCTCTTGTATCCGGCTGTAGGGATATTGTGACGCTGCATGAATCCTTTGGCAAATTCCTTGCTTCCTTCAAGCACTGCGCCGGCTTTAGAAGGACCGATAACAGGGATTGACTTCAAAGCCTCGTCGTCGCGGAAAAAGTCATATACACCCTTTACCAATGGATCTTCCGGACCTACTACCACCATGTCAACTTTGTTTTCTAGGACAAACTGTTTGATGGCGTTAAAGTCGTCAGCCTTGATAGCTACGTTTTCACCAACTTCGCGTGTTCCGGCATTTCCCGGAGCGATGTACAATTTCTCAACTTTTGAGCTTTGTGTAATTTTCCATGCCAGAGCATGTTCGCGGCCGCCTGAGCCAAGTAGTAAGAGTTTCATATTTTGAGTTTTTAAGTTTTAAAGTTCTTGAGTTTTTAAGTTTTAAAGTTTTTGAGCTTCCGGGTCTTGTAAACAAACTGACAAACTCAAAAACTAACAAACTAATTTTTATTTTAAAAAGTCATCAAAGTATCTCGAAATGTGTTCATGCAGATGAACTCTTTCTGTTCCAATCATGTTATGTCCTGATTCCGGATAAACGAAGAAGTCAGGATGTGTTCCGGCATCAATGCATGAACGCAGGAATGTATAACTGTGTTGAGGAACGCATGTCGGGTCTTCACCACCGATTATAATCAGCAGTCGTCCTTTCAGGTTTCCTGCTTTCAGGTTCAGATTAGAATTCTTGTATCCTTCCGGGTTTGTTTCCGGTGTGTCCATGTATCTTTCGCCGTACATCACTTCGTAGAATTTCCAGTCGATAACCGGACCTCCGGCTACACCAACCTTGAATATTTCAGGATAAGTGAGCATAAGGTTTGTAGTCATGAATCCTCCGAAGCTCCATCCGTGTACTCCTATCCTATTTGCATCAACGTATGAAAGTGACTGCAGCATCTTTGCTCCTTCCACCTGGTCTTTCATTTCTTCCACACCAAGCTGACGGAAAGTACAATTCTCAAATTCCCGTCCGCGGTTGTCGCTGCCACGACTGTCAACTGTAAGCATTACATATCCTTTCTGAGCCATGTACAAATCCCAACCACGAGCATCGTAGAAACGAGTGTTGTGTATCATCTGTGCGTGAGGACCGCCATACACGTAGATAATAGCAGGATATTTCTTGTTAGGCTCGAAGTTAACCGGCTTGATAAGTCTGTAGTAAAGGTCAGTCTTACCGTCTGCAGCCTTGATTGTTCCCAAAGTTATCTCAGGCATATTGAATTTCTCAGGCATAGGGTCGCTTGAAGTGAAGATTGTGACACCATTCTTGCCGTTTGTAGGCAATATGCTTGTTTCGCCTGCTATGCTGAACGAAGTCATGTTGTCGATGATATAAGTACCACCGGCAGAGAGTTGTGCTCTGTGGTTACCGTCCTCCTTACCAATCAGAGTACGTTTGCCGCTCTTTATGTTGAGGCTGTAGATGTTAGTCTGCAAAGGTGAAACCTCGGTAGATGCGATAATGACTTCCTTCTTAGCTTCGTTGAAACCGAGAATATCCTGTACCAGCCAGTTACCTTTGGTGAGTTGTTCCACTTCTACATATTCCTTGTATTTGTTCATACCTTCTATCAGTTCCAATGTGACCGGTCGAGGTTTCTTAGTGTCAAACAGATACAGATGGTTGAAGCCGTCTCTCTGGCTCTGATAGATGAATTTTGTTTCATCCCAAGGCAGGAATATAAGAGGATGCTGAGGCTCAACATATTTAGGATGAGATTCTTCGTACAGTACACCGATTTTTTTACCTGTCTCGGCATCGTACTTAACGAGTTGTGCATAGTTCTGGTCGCGGTTCACTTCTACCACATAGATGTTTTCCTCGTCCGGAGCCCATGATATGTTTGTGAAATATCTGTCAGTAGGGTCGCCTGCATCCAGATAGACTGTCTTTCCGCTCTCTGGATTATATATACCTACGGTTACCTTATGGCTTGTCATGCCTGCCATAGGATATTTGTCAGGTTCTAGGGTTGCTGTACGTGTAGTGGTATTCACTTGCGGATAGTCTGTCACCATACTCTGATCCATGCGGTAGAAAGCAAGATATTTTCCTTCAGGACTCCAGAATGTACCCTTGTAAATACCGAATTCATTACGGTGTACAGCCTGTCCGTAAACGATATCGTGTATATCGTTACCACCGCATGCGGCTTTCTCAATGTTGATGTCAGGATTAACCTGCTTGTCTGCTATTTTCTCGGAAGCTATATGTAGGTTGTCGCCCACTGTATATGCCACAGTCATGCTTTCCTTGCAGAAATCAATATTGGCAGCTCCCTTGTTTATTTTGATAGCCGATTTTACAGCCTTGTCTTCGAAGTCATAGACTATGATGTTACCATCGTACGAGAGAAGTATTTCCTTTTCCTCTCCCCAAGGCATTGAAGCACCCATGAGCGAACGTAGCTGCTTGATACCCTTGGTCTTTTCGTCAGCCTGTAATGCTGTATTTACTTCATCCAGTGTGATGATAGTCTTTTCCTTTCCGTTCTTTGTATCGATTGATACAATCTCCTCCACTCCTGTGCGGATACATACATCGCCCCACCATTTCAGGCCTGACATTCTTTTCGGAATGAGTTTGAAATAGTTGTCACCTCCCGGAATTACATCCTGCAGTGTGAACGATGTCTTTTCCTGTGCCAGGATTCCTGTAGTAGGGATATTAAGTGCCATTATGCTCAATAGGGTTATGATTTTGTTCTTGAGAATCATGTTTTTCCTGTTACGTTATAGAATCGTTTTAAAAATATGAAACCTTGCAGGGTAAGGTTTTTACCCTGCAAGGATATGTATTAATCTGCGTTGTTTTCTTCTGTTGACAACAAATCTTCCGGCTTGCGTCTGCTGTGCATATATCTAGGTGCAGGCGCTGCTTTAGGACGTCCGTCGTCTGTTGACGGGCGTGGAGTGCGTGGCTTGCTTTCGTCACGGCGTTTGAATTCATTCTTTCTTTCGCGTGTGAATTCTTTTCCGTCGCCAGCCCTTCTTCCTCTGAATGCAGGTTTTGCATCGCCGTCTTTACGGTCTTTTCTTTCACCTTTGTCGTTGTTGAAAGATTTTCTGTCCTTGCGGTCGCCTTTGTTGAATTCAACCTTCTCGCCTCTTTTCTTTGGTCTTTCGTTTCTTTCTTCGCTCTTTGCCTTGAAGTTCTTGCCTTCCTCGCCGCTTCTGAACGCCTTGAACTTGCCGTCGAACAACTGATACTGGCGGAACTGACATTCCAAAGCACCGTTCATCAGGCGTATTTTTACGCTTGGCTTGAGTCCTATCTGGTCGAAACACTCGTCGCGGTAGCTCAGTATCCACGCATCGTTGCCGGTGAAGGCATGTTTCAGTCTCTCTCCTATCATCTTGTACAGACCAAGCAGGTCGTCGGATGAAATTCTTTCGCCGTAAGGAGGATTTGTAATGATGATGCTCTTTTCTGCAGGCTGCTCAAACTGCTGGAACGGTTGGATTTTCAATATAACATCTTTGCTCACTCCGGCAGCCTTGACGTTGTGAGTGGCAATCTCATTTGCCTTAGGATTGTTGTCGTAACCGTATATCTTATGTTTGAATTCTTTCTCCTGCGAATCGTCGTTGTAGATTGAGTCGAGAAGTTCGCGGTCGAAATCTTTCCATTTTTCGAATCCGAATTCTTTGCGGAACACACCCGGAGCGATGTTGCGTGCTATCAGTGCAGCCTCGATAGGAATAGTACCCGAACCGCACATAGGGTCGATAAGGTCACACTCGCCTCTCCAGCCTGTCATCAGTATCATTCCGGCGGCAAGAACCTCGTTAAGCGGAGCTTCCACCTGTTCCTGACGGTAGCCGCGGCGGTGAAGTGATTCACCGGAACTGTCGAGTGAAAGAGTACATTCGTTTTCCGCAATGTGTATGTTGATACCCAAGTCAGGATTGTTTATACGAACGGAAGGACGGTTTCCTGTCTTTTCGCGGAAATAGTCCACAATGGCATCTTTAACCTTGTATGCAACGAATTTTGAATGGCGGAATTCTTCCGAGAACACTACAGCGTCAACACTGAAGCTGCTCATATTGTCAAGATATTCATCCCATTCAATGCTTTTTACTGCATCGTAAACTTCGTCGGCCGAGTTGGCGGTAAAATGTTTGATAGGTTTAAGAATACGGATTGCGGTACGCAGGCAGAAATTTGCTTTGTACATCATTGCCTTGTCGCCTGTGAAAGAAACCATGCGGCGACCGATTTCAATGTTGCTGGCTCCCAGCTCAGTGAGTTCTTGCGCCAATACTTCTTCCAGACCTTGGAAGGTTTTGGCTATAAGCTCGAATTCTTGGTTCATGTTTGAAAAATTACGTAATTTTGTTTTAGGGTACAAAATTACGTAATTTCAGTCGCTTAATCAACGATTTAGCGGTGTTTCTTATAATAATTCTATAAAAGAGTCCACGTCTTCTTCGCGTGTAGCCCAGCTGGTAACAAACCTTACCACTGTTTCTTTCTCTCCGCGAGGTCCCCATAGCTCAAAGCCTGCGAATTGTGAGAGTCTGTCTATTTCGGTATTCGGCAGGCAAACGAACTGCTGGTTTGTAGGCGAGTCTATATAAATCTTATATCCTTTATCCTTGAAGGCCTGCTTCAGCTTCATTGCCATGCGGACAGCGTGTTTTGCGATGTTCAGATATAATCCGTCGGTGAACAGAGTCTCGAACTGAACACCCTGCAATCTTCCTTTAGCCAGCAATGCACCGTGTTGTTTTATCAGAGGGAAGAAGTGAGGCAGACGTTTCGGATTTGCTGCCACTACAGCCTCGCCGAAGAGGGCACCTACCTTTGTTCCTCCTATGTAGAACACATCACATAGTCTTGCCACATCTTTCAGAGTTACATCAGTTCCTTCTGCTGCCAGTCCGTAGCCTAACCTTGCACCGTCTATATACAGTGGAATATCCGCCTTGCGGCATACACGGCTTATGCTTTCCAGCTCCTCAAGGCTGTATAATGTTCCGTATTCCGTAGGATGAGATATATAAACCATTCCAGGGGCAACCATATGTTCGTAAGTCTCGTCGCGGTAGAAATCAGATATATATTTCTCTATGTCCTCAGCCTTGATTTTGCCTTCGTATTGAGGAAGAGTCAGCACCTTATGTCCTGTTGCTTCTATCGCTCCCGATTCATGAACATTGATATGTGCGCTTTCGGCAGCCAGTACTCCTTCGTGATGTCTGAGCAATGCATCTATCACTGTAGCATTTGTCTGTGTACCTCCCACAAGGAAATGTACTGCAGCCTCAGGCTGTCCGCAAGCCTCTCTGATAAGCTGTTTTGCTCTCTGTGTATATTGGTCGGAACCATATCCTGTGGTATGTTCAAGATTGGTCTCCATAAGTCGGCGCATCACTTCCGGGTGCGCCCCTTCCATATAGTCTGTATAAAAGTATAACATTGTTGAATGATTTTATAATTCGTGTGCAAATATATGCAT
>JAHLFB010000116.1 GCA_018884025.1 Candidatus Phocaeicola faecipullorum | reverse complement strand
AATGGGTTGGAAAGGTGTTCCAAATGAAAGTATCCGACCAATCTGTGCATTCTAAATTAAATATTAAAACAAGCTGAGTTTAAAGTTATGAAGAAGAAAGTATTTTATACAGTATTATTGGCTGCATCATTTATAGGATGCAGTCAACCCAATAATGGAAGTTCTGATATTGAATCCAAAGTAGATTCCTTACTCTCCCAGATGACAATAGAAGAAAAGCTCGGTCAGATGAACCAGCTTAGTCCATGGGATTTTGATGATTTGGCAAAGAAAGTACGAAAAGGCGAAGTAGGTTCAATCCTTAACATTGTAAATCCGGATGAGGTTAACAAAATTCAGAAGATTGCTGTAGAGGAATCGCGTCTGGGAATACCTCTTATTGTGGCACGTGATGTTATTCATGGTTACAAAACTATTTTTCCTATACCGTTAGGACAGGCTGCTACGTTCAATCCACAAATAGTAGAGGAAGGGGCACGTATAGCTGCCATAGAGGCTTCGTCAGATGGAATAAGATGGACTTTCTCGCCAATGATTGATGTGGCACGTGACCCTCGCTGGGGACGTATCGCAGAAAGCTGTGGAGAAGACACTTACCTGAATGCAGTGATGGGAGCGGCTATGATTAAGGGATATCAGGGAGATTCTTTGAACGATCCTACTGCAATGGCTGCTTGTGCAAAACACTTTGTGGCATATGGTGCTGCCGAAGGCGGTAGAGACTATAATTCTACTTTCATTCCTGAGCGTGTGCTTCGCAATGTATATCTTCCTCCTTTTAAGGCTGCCGTGGATGCAGGGTGTGCCACTTTCATGACTTCGTTCAATGACAACGACGGTGTACCTTCTACAGCTAATAAGTTTGTCCTGAAAGATGTCCTCCGCGACGAATGGAAATACGACGGTATGGTCGTAACTGATTGGGCATCAGCTCTTGAAATGGTTAATCACGGTTTCTGTACAGACGGCAAGGATGCAGCAGAGAAATCTGTAAATGCCGGAGTTGATATGGAAATGGTGAGCGAAACTTTCATAAAGAATCTGAAGCAGTCGGTGGCTGAAGGAAAGGTTTCTATGGAAACTATAGACAATGCCGTAAGAAACATTCTCCGTCTGAAATTCCGCTTGGGACTGTTTGAAAACCCTTATATCGTAACTCCTCAGTCTGTGAAATATGCAGAAGAACACCTTTTGGCTGCGAAAACTGCTGCTGAACAGTCAGTAATTCTTCTGAAGAATGATGCACAGACATTGCCGCTTACCGATAAAGTAAAGACTGTAGCCATTGTTGGTCCTATGGCTGATGCTCCTTACGAACAGATGGGTACATGGGTGTTCGATGGAGAAAGGGAACATACACAGACACCACTGAAAGCCATTAAAGATATGTATGGCGACAAAGTAAATCTCATTTTTGAGCTAGGTTTGGCATATAGCCGCGATAAGAATGTGGCTGGCATAGCAAAGGCTGTAAATGCTGCACGCCGTGCAGATGTTGTGGTATGTTTCGTTGGTGAAGAGTCAATCCTTTCCGGTGAGGCACATTCTTTGGCAAATCTTGATTTGCAGGGGGCTCAGAGTCAACTGATTAAATCGCTTGCCTCTACCGGCAAACCGTTGGTTACTGTAATCATGGCAGGCCGTCAGCTAACAATCTCTGATGAAGTTGAGGCTTCGGATGCAGTTCTTTACTCGTTCCATCCGGGTACTATGGGTGGTCCTGCCATTGCAGACATACTTTTCGGAAAGGTAAATCCTAGTGGTAAGACTCCGGTTACTTTCCCACGTATGAGTGGTCAGACTCCTGTTTATTACGCTCATAATAACACTGGTCGCCCTGCCAATCCTACAGAAATGCTTATCGATGAGATTCCTGTTGAGGCCGGACAGACATCAGTAGGATGCCGTTCGTTCTATCTTGATGCCGGAAATTCTCCATTGTTCCCGTTTGGATACGGTTTGTCATATACCAGGTTTGAGTATAGTGATTTGAGACTGGCTGCGGACAAGCTTACAGAGGTAGATAAGGTTAATGTAAGTGTAAATCTAAAAAATGCCGGAAACTATGATGGTACTGAAGTCGTACAGTTGTATGTACAGGATAAAGTTGGTTCTGTAACCCGTCCGGTGAAAGAGCTTAAGGCATTTAAGAGAGTAGAGCTTAAAGCAGGAGAAAGCGAAACTGTTACATTTTCTCTTCCTGTTTCGGATTTGGCTTTCTGGGGATATGATATGACTTTCGGTGTTGAACCGGGAGATTTCAGACTATGGGTCGGAACAAGTAGTGCTGAAGGATTGTCAGCCGATTTTTCAGTTATAAAGTAAATTCCATAATATATAATTAGAACGGTATTCATGCAGTGTTTAAAAGCTGTTTGAATGCCGTTCTAATTTTATAAAAAAATGCTTCGTCATTCAGTTTTAAACGACGAAGCATTCTGATTTAAACGACGAAGCGTTTAGAAAAATACCAATCCGGCCTCTATCAGCGGATTGTTTGAGTATGCGAGGTTCTTCTTGTATGTCCTTGTCCATGAGTATCCTCCGGCGATAAAGACTCCTATTTTTTTTAGAGGATTATACTCCAGACTTATGCGTGGCTGTATGGAATACAGTCTGTCAGGTGTATTGGCATTACCCAATGTCTCTATGTGGCTGTATCCGATATCTGTGTTCAGATCCAGTCTGTCTTTTATCAAAGGAAATGAAAGTCCTGTTCTGTAACTTGCTGAGACGGAAATATTGTCGGTAATTTCTCCGAGTATCATTCCTGTTCCAAGTTGTGTATATATCATTTTGTTTTTGAATCTTACGGCTACATTTGTCTTGTTTATGTTACCACCTGATACAATTAGCTGTATCCGTGTTTGTGGTTTGATGTTTATCATTCCTACCTGTCGTCCACAATTTTCGCCGTTCATGTTCAAGAAACCGATTTGTACACCTTTACTGCATTTGTTGCTCACGTTGGCAAGTCCCAGCTGCATGCCTTTATTGTCGCCTGAATAATTGGCGAGACCGCTTATCTGCGCTCCCTGATTTGTTACACTTACATTGCTTAGCGCAGTAAGCTGAAGTCCTTTGTTGCTTTGTCCTGATATATTCATAAGCGACGACAGTTGTACTCCGTACATGTCTCCTCCACTGACGTTGGTCATTCCGCTTATGGCTACACCTTTTTGTTCTTTTCCGGCAATATTGGCTAATCCTGAAAACATAAATCCAGACATCTTTACAGTACCCATATTGATAAGTCCTGTAAACATCAATCCCTTTTGATCGTTTCCTGCCAGATTGCCAATACCTGAGAATTGTGCGCCATACGTTGACCTGCCGCTAATGTTGAACAGCCCTCCTATGCGTAAACCGTGAGATTTTACTCCTGATATATTGGCGAGACCTGCGACCTGCATTCCTGAACTTCTGTTACCAACAATATTTACAAAACCTGACATCTGAAATCCTGATGTCCTTTGGTGTACTATGTCGGACAGTATATTGATGCTTGCACCGTTCAGGTTCTGATAATTGCTCATCACTCCTAGGTTGAGGTATGTTTTGTTAGCTCCTTTTTTGGTGTTTTTTATGCTCAATGCGATATTCCTCCCCTTCTTCAGACCGTATTCCTGTGCGTACAGTGGGGAAAATAGAGTTCCTGCCAGTATTATGGCTGACAGGAACACTCTGATATTGTTTGTGTGTCTTTTCATCTATTATTTAACGTCTTGGTACAAGAAACGTTTTATACTCTTCTTAGGTGTCTTTTCAAATTCTTCCGGATAAATCTTTACTCTGGCTATTTGTGAGTAGGCCGGAAGTTCGGCATTCAGAGCCACACGGTTTTCTTCCATCGCTTTTTCTATGTCGCTGCTGCTCATTCCGTGCGCATAAGCCTCGTCGAAATCCGGATATATCAGGGCTGCCAGTTTATGGTCTTCCTGCTGGATTACTATGCTTTCGCAAACGAATGGAAGGTTATTCAGCTTATCTTCTATTTCTTCAGGGTATATATTTTGTCCGGAAGGTCCGAGAAGCATGTTTTTACTGCGTCCTTTTATGGTGATATTGCCGTACTCGTCCATTACACCAAGGTCGCCAGTGTGCAGCCATCCGTCTTTGTCAATAGCTTGTGCTGTCGCTTCCGGATTTTTGTAGTATCCCAGCATTACATTGTCGCCGCGTGTTATTATTTCGCCTACAATGTTGGCAGGGTCAGGACTGTCAATCTTTACTTCCATTCTCGGAGCGGCTTTTCCGCATGAACCCGGCTTGAACCTGTGCCAGTCTTCATAGCATATGATAGGTCCGCATTCTGTCATTCCGTAACCTACAGTGTATGGAAAGTCTATACTTTTGAGCAGTTTTTCAACGTCTTGATTGAAAGCCGCTCCTCCAATGATAACTTCATAAAAATTCCCGCCGAATGCCTGAACCATATGTTCTTTGACTGTGGCTTTTATCTTGTCGTTTATTATAGGTACCTTTAGAAGTATCTTCATTTTAAGTGTTTCCAGTTTCGGTAACACGTTTTTCTTTATTATTTTTTCAATGATTAGAGGTACCGATATTACGATGTTGGGTTTTACGTCGGCAAATGCCTGGAATATGATTTTAGGACTAGGCATACGTGTTAGGAAATAAATGTGGCATCCTGAACACATTTCGTAGATGAACTCGAACGCCAAGCCATACATGTGTGCCATAGGAAGTATTGATATTACTTTGTCTCCTGGTTTAAGAGACAAGACCTCGAACGCGAATTGTGTGTTCGACCATAATGACCTGTATGGAAGCATCACTCCCTTGGAAAAACTGGTAGTGCCTGATGTGTAGTTTATTATGGCAAGTTCCTCTGGGTTGTCACGACGGTAGGATACATGTTCGCGCCTGAAGTTTTTGGGAAATTTCTTTCCGAACATCTCGTTCAGATGTTCTCTTGCATACAGCAGTTTTTCGCTTCTGCAAACCAGAAGAGTGAAGTCTGTCATAAGGATAATACCTTCGAGGGCAGGCATCTCAGCCTCGTTGAGGTTTTCCCATGCCATGTCGCCCACAAACAGTATGCGCGCGTCAGAGTGGTTTACTATGTTATGTACGTTGTCCGGCTTGAATTCGTGAAGTATAGGTACAGCTACCGCGCCATATGTCAGAATGGCAAGGAACGCGACTCCCCAGTGTGAACTGTTTCTTCCGCAGAGAGCTACCTTGTCTCCGGGTTTGACTCCGCTTTCTTCCAATAAGATGTGAAGCTTTTCGATTTTTCTTGCTACGTCCTTATATTGAAGAGTAGCTCCTTTATAGTCTGTAAGTGCGTCAAGATCCCAATTTTTCTTGATGCTTTCTTCGATAAAAGCTAAGAAACTTTTTTCCATAATTATTTTTTTGATATTGCACAAAATTGAGTGTGTTATGCAAATATACTACTTTGTTATTAGTATTCAAACTATTTGTCAATAAAACGTAATAAAACGAAAGGTGTTCCCCGAAAATAGTTTTTATAATCTTTTTTAACTATTGACGGGGAACACCTGCTATCGGTTTATTACCGCTTGACGTATGGATTATTCGTGGTTGCTGTAATACTTCATAAACTGTGTTCTTTCAAACGGATTGATGCTTCCGGCTGCTTTGGCGTTCATTTTGCCTTTCATGCTTTCAATGTTTTCGTAGCCTTTTGAAGTCATCCATTCTGAAAGCTCTTTTGTCATTTCTGCTATTTCCTTTTCACCGTACTTGTATATTGCGCTACAGACTTCAACTGCGCTTGCTCCTGCCAGAATAGATTTGATAACGCCTTTTCCGCAATGTACTCCACCTGAAATGGCATAGTCAATCTGGCTTACTGCTGCCGACGCGATGGCTGTCCATCTGATTTTTTCTGCAAGTTCAGCAGGTTCGCTCATTACATTGGCACTTGTGAAGGTCATAGTGTCAATATTGATGTCCGGCTGATAGAAACGGTTGAAGAGAACTACCGCTGCCGCACCATTGGCATATAGCTGGTTGATAAGTGCTACAGGGTTTGTAAGATTGCTTCCAAGTTTCATTATTACAGGTATCTTTACCGTTTTCTTGATGCTTTTAAGTACATCTATGTGTAATTGCTCGAAACTTCCGTAAGTATAATCTTTTTCTGACTGTAATGAAAGAATGTTTATTTCAAGAGCGTCTGCTCCTGCTTCTTCCATGTGCTTTGCGAAATCAGTCCATTCGCTTGTTGAATAGCAGTTAATGCTTGCTATAACCGGTATGCTGCAAGACTTTTTTGCTTCTTTTATTAATTCGATATGTTCGTTCAGCGCGTTTGAACGTACATATGCGTTCAGATAATCATCTGCTTCAGGAGCGCCGTATCCGCTCATCTGTCCTGCCTGTACCTTGATTTGTTCCTCAAAAACTGATTTAAGGACAACGGCACCTGCGCCTGCAGCTTCCAGCTTTTTGATTTTTTCTACACTGTTGGTTAAACCTGAGCTACTTACAATGATAGGGTTTTTAAGTTTCAACCCTGCGAATGTAGTTGATAATTGTGTCATAATAAATATGATTTTAATAGTTTCTTATTCCAAATATTTTACTTCCAATTCTGACAAATGTACTTCCATGTTTTATGGCTAAATGATAATCTTCCGACATACCCATTGACAGTTCTTTAAATCTTTCGTCATCGGCAAAGAATCTTGATTTCAGTTCGTGGAAGAATGTTTCCAGTGTACTGAATTCTTTTTCTATCTCTGTTTCGTCGTCAGTATTTGTGGCCATTCCCATTATACCGCTTATGGAGATGTTTTTGAGTTCTTTCCAATTTTCCTTTTCCAGCATTTCCACGCATTCTTCCGGACTGAATCCGAATTTTGTTTCCTCCTGTGCTATGTGTATCTCAAGCAGGCAAGGTATTGTTCTTCCCGCTTTTGCGGCCTGTTTGTTTATTTCGGTCAGCAGTTTGAAAGAATCTACCGCATGAATCATGGATATGTACGGGGCAATGTATTTCACCTTGTTGGTCTGTAAATGTCCAATGAAATGCCATTCAATGTCTTTGGGAAGAGTGTTATATTTGTTTTCCAGCTCTTGCACCTTACTTTCGCCGAAAATTCTTTGTCCGGCATCGTATGCCTCTTTTATGGCTTCGGCCGGATGAAACTTTGATACGGCTACGAGTCGCGTTCTTTCCGGCAACTCAGCTTTTATTTCGTTTAATATAGTTTTTATATCCATGATAGATTTCCTTTATCTGTTTGCCGCATCCGGGAACTCAGGCTTTACATCTGGCTCTGCGGAGTACGGATATACATCCATTATTGCTGTTTCTGCTACGGATGCTATTACATAGTCGGCCATGGTGCCTTTCATTCCTTCATCAAGTTTCTTTATGGAGTCTTTCAGATCGGCTGCCTGTACAAGTACGTTTGTGGCTGTTTTCTTCTCTGCTCCGCTCTTTTCATCAAGCGTTATGAAGTAAAGTTTACATTTGAACCACTTGTCGGCTTCGTCGTCTTCACATGGGAAGAGTTCGCTGTAATTGGCTCTTTTTATGTCTGACACTGTAAATTCTCCGCTGATGAAAGGTGTTATTTCTTCGATTATTCTTGATTCCGCTTCTGTGAAACTGAGGGCATCTACAAGGTATGGTTCCGTTACTTTCTTGTTCATGCCGTTCTCCGCAACTTTTTCATATCTGATTTTGCATTCAAACCAATTATGCATCATGTCGTTAACTTTTTTAATTTAAATGGTAAGTATGATTTATTTCGACAAAGATAGTATTTATTTATAAACGGTGTACGAAAACGGACAAAACTTTCTTGTCGGTTAGTTGTTTTATTTACTTAATCGGTTTATATTTGCAGTCAAATTTTTATATAACATAATAAATTATGCCACAAATATCCATTAGAGGAAACGAAATGCCAGAATCGCCAATACGAAAATTGGCGCCATTGGCCGAAGCAGCCAAAGAGAGAGGTATTCATGTGTATCACTTGAATATAGGTCAGCCTGACCTTCCTACTCCGCGAGCGGCCCTTGAGGCAATTCGTAATATAGACCGTACTGTTCTGGAGTACAGTCCTAGCCAGGGATATAAGAGCTATCGTGAGAAATTGGTAGGTTACTATAAGAAATATGACATTAATCTTACGGCGGACGATATCATTATCACTACCGGTGGGTCGGAAGCTGTTCTTTTTGCCTTCATGAGTTGTCTTAATCCGGGCGATGAGATTATTGTTCCTGAACCGGCTTATGCCAATTATATGGCTTTTGCTATTTCGGCAGGTGCTGTCATCAGAACTGTGACTACTACCATAGAAGAGGGTTTTTCATTGCCTAAGGTTGAGAAGTTCGAAGAGTTGATAAACGAACGTACCAAGGGTATCCTTATATGCAATCCCAATAATCCGACAGGGTACTTATATACCAGAAGGGAAATGAATCAGATACGTGATTTGGTGAAGAAATATGATTTGTTCCTGTTTTCCGACGAGGTTTACAGGGAGTTTATCTATACAGGTTCTCCTTATATATCTGCATGTCATCTGCAAGGTATAGAGCAGAATGTGGTGTTGATAGATTCTGTTTCCAAAAGATATTCTGAGTGCGGTATCCGTATAGGTGCGCTTATAACGAAAAATCCTGAAGTCAGAAAAGCTGTAATGAAGTTCTGTCAGGCAAGGCTTAGTCCTCCTTTGATAGGACAGATAGCCGCTGAGGCTTCTTTGGATGAACCGGAGGAATATTCACGCGAGACTTACGATGAATACGTGGAGAGAAGAAAATGCCTGATTGACGGTCTGAACAGAATCCCGGGTGTTTATTCGCCGATACCTATGGGAGCTTTCTATACAGTGGCCAAACTGCCGGTGGATGACAGTGAGAAATTCTGTGCATGGTGTCTTTCCGAGTTTGAATACGAGGGTGAGACAGTTATGCTTGCTCCGGCCAGCGGCTTTTACACTACGCCTGACGCGGGAAAGAATGAGGTGCGTCTTGCCTACGTATTGAAGAAAGAAGATTTGGTTCGTTCGCTTTTCGTTTTAAGAAAGGCACTGGAAGCATATCCGGGAAGAGTTGACGAATAAAAACATGAACTGGAAATTGTTTATTGCCCGTCGCATATATAAGAACAATGACGGTAACAAAGAAGTATCTAAGCCGGCTGTGCGTATTGCCATGGCCGGCATTTCTATTGGCCTTGCCGTAATGATTGTTTCCGTAGCTGTGGTCATCGGTTTCAAAAATCAGGTACGCGATAAGGTAGTTGGACTGGCCTCGGAAGTGATTGTGACCAGCCTGGACGATGCCCAACTGTATATGACAGCTCCTGTAGCCGCCGGTGACAGCCTTTTGGATGCTATTACTAAGAAGCCTTATGTGTCGCATGTCCAGCGTTATTCCGTGAAACCGGGAATGATAATGACCTCTGATAACTTTCAGGGTATGGTGCTGAAAGGAGTGGGGAAGGAATATGATTTGACGTATATCAGCCAACACGTGATAGATGGTGAGATACCGTTGTTCACCGATACTGCTGCCACTAATAAGGTAATGTTGTCTAAGTCCATGGCAGATAAGCTGAAACTCAAGGCTGGCGACAAGATTTACACTTATTATGTTGACGACAATGTACGTGCCAGACGTTTGACGGTATCGGCTATTTATCAGACAAATTTCTCTGCTTTCGACGATTATTTCCTCATTACCGACATATATACGGTAAACAGACTTAACAAATGGGAGCCGGACCAGGTCAGCGGTGTAGAGATTGATGTGGATGATTATTCACGTATAGACGAGGTGAATGACAATCTCCGTTCAAGTCTTTTTGAAAGCTCCGACAAGTATGGTCAGAGTTATTTCTCGCGTACCATAGTAGAGGCCAATCCCCAGATTTTTGCGTGGCTTGATTTGCTTGACCTTAATGTTTGGGTTATTCTTATCCTGATGACCGGTGTGGCCGGGTTTACCATGATTTCCGGTCTGTTGATAATAATACTGGAACGTACAAATATGATTGGTGTGCTTAAGGCTATGGGTGCAGACAATAACTCTATAAGAAAGATTTTCCTGTCGTTTTCAGTCTTCCTTATAGGAAGAGGTATGCTATGGGGGAACATAATAGGTTTGTCGCTTTGCCTTATTCAGTATTTCTTCGAGCCGGTAAAGCTCGATCCTTCAGTTTATTATGTAAATTCCGTACCTATAGAACTTAATGTATTTATCTATATTCTGCTAAATGTCTTTACACTGGTAGTTTCAGTCCTTATGCTTGTTGGGCCGTCGTATCTTATAAGCAGAATTCATCCTGCACGTTCTATCAGATATGAATAATTGCAAGTCGCAGTTTTTTCGCACGCACGAAGTTGGCGTTACACGTACGTGTTGTGCTCGTTACACGTTCGTGTAACACGCGTTGCACGTTCGTGTTCCACCCGTTACACGTACGTGTAACGGTAAATTTCTTATGGCATTTTGGAATATGTTTTTATATATAAAAAGCAAACCTCCGATACATTTTTGTTATCTTGTATCGGAGGTTTGTTGCTATATATGCAGGCCTACGTGTCAGCCTATTTTGCTTATCTTTTTCAGTTTTTCTTCGTCTATCAGTTTTATTTTCCTTCCGTCGATGATAATAAGCTTTTCTGAGGCAAAGTTTGAAAGCGTGCGTATCGCGTTCGAGGTAGTCATGTTCGACAGGTTTGCCAGGTCTTCGCGCGAAAGGTAAATGCTAAGTGTGCATTGGTCTTCTTCTACACCGTATGTATCTTTGAGGAATAATAGCGATTCCGCCAATCTTCCACGTATGTGCTTCTGTGTAAGGCTTACTGTTCTTTCGTCCGAGATACCCAAGTCTATGGATAATTGCCTGATAAAGAATAATCCGAGTTCAGCATTCTCTTCAAGAAGTTTCACTATACATGTCATAGGGATAAGACATATGGTGCATGGCTCGAATGCGGCTGCTGCGGTAACAAAGTTCTCATTGGCGAAATAAGCTCTGTATGCAAAGTATTCCTTGTCTTTGATGACTCTTATGATTTGGCTTCTTCCACCCACGCCGTCTTTGTATATTTTCACTTTACCTTTAAGCAGACACATCAAGTGTTTCGGGGTTTCCCCTTCACAATAGATAGTTTCGTTTTTCTTGTACTTCTGTATTGTGAAGTTTTGCGCTAGGTATTCTTTTTGGGCGTCCGTAAGCGGTTGCCATAGGTCGGGAATACTCTCGGCAATTTCAGTTTCGGATAATTCTTTTTTTACCATAGATGTTATAAAAACGTGTTATATAGCACAAAGGTAAGAATAAAAAATTAATAATCAGTTTTTTTAATCATTAAAAATGAACGTTTAAGTGGGTTTTGTGTATTTTTGCTAATGAAATGTCGTATATTGTCAAAAAAGGAATATTAAAACTGTTGCATCTGCTTCTTATCGTTTGTTGTATGATGCCTTTGGTAGGGAAATCGGAAAATATCATTTCGCTGTTTCCCAGGGTGCGCGTTGTTCCTGATTCCATTTTGGAAAAAATGTATTCTTCGGCTTCCATATATTCGGAGGAGGTAAAAGGATACAAGGCTAATTTATATTTGAAGGGAACGATAACAGTACATAAGAAAAACAGGATAATAAAATATGTTCCTTCTATGTTCAAGCTGGAAGACAGCATAAGCAATTACATGCATGAGTCTATCAGTGAACTTAAATATACGGCTCCTGCCATTTACGACCGTAAGATAAAGGCTATGGTTTCTACGTTCAGAAGCCAGAGAGGGGAGATGTTCGACATTATGGACTATATGAAGTTCAATGTCTATTCATCATCGCTTATGGGTGATAAATTGTTGTCGCCGCTGAACAGACAGTCCAAGATACATTATAAGTATATGCTTGACAGTCTGTCTGTAATAAACGGTAAAGTGGAATGTAAGATAAGAGTGGTGCCGAGGTATAAAAGCACTAAGTTGGTGGAAGGTTATATGTGGCTATCTGCCGATGACTGGTCTGTGAACAGTTTTGAATTGGAAGGAGCTTATGATTTGGTAGATTTTAAAATAAAGGCCAATATGGGAAATACTCCGCAGACCAAATATCTTCCTTGCTATATGGATTTGGATATGCACTTCAGGTTTCTCAAAAATCATTTACAGATGCGTTATTCTGGATGGTTGGATTATACAGATGTAGAGTTTACCAGGCTTGGCGATATAATATATTTAAAGAAAGACAGGAGCAAATATAATTTGTCCAGCTTATATACATTGACTTGTGATACCACAAAATTAGTAACTGATATTGACTCTTTTTCCAGAATACGACCTTTTCCACTTACGGATGAGGAAGAACAGCTATATATAGAAAGAAAGGAGCGGAGAAAACTCAACATAGAGAAGTTTCGTAAGGATTCAATAGAAAATCTTAAGTTCCCTAAAAGCCAGGTATTCCTGGGACAGGTGGGCGACGCTTTAATAAACTCGTATGATATAGACTTGCCCAAAGTGGGAAGCATTAACTGTTCGCCCATAATAAATCCGTTGCTTTTGAGTTACAGCCATCGTAACGGAATCTCATACAGGCAGGTCTATAAATATAACAAACTGTTTTACGACGGACGCTTGCTGAGGATTGCTCCGCAGATAGGTTTCAATTTCACGAAAAAGGAGCTGTACGCCAAGGCGGATGTGGAGTATGTGTATAATCCAAGGAAACATGGTGCGTTTGAACTGCATGTGGGAAACGGTAACAGAATTTACAGTAGTGTAGTATTAGACCAGCTGGAAGCAATGCCCGACAGCACATTCTCTTTCGACGGACTGGATTTGGATTATTTTAAGGATATATACGTCAATCTTTCGCACAATATAGAGATAGTAAACGGTCTTAGCTTGTGGACAGGTCTTTCAATGCATTGGAGATATACCAAAAGCACTCCTGAACTTGCCGCAAAGGTAAGGTCTAGATACAACAGCTTCGCGCCTCGCATAAGAGTAGAGTGGACACCGGGAATGTATTATTACATGAATGGTAACAGAAAGATAAACGTAGGCTCGCATTATCCGACTTTCATAGCCGATTACGAAAGAGGAATACGCGTTTTGAAAAGTTCAGGTAGATATGAGCGTTTGGAGCTGTCGGCGGAACAAGTCATAAAAGTAAGGAATATACATCACATTGCCTATCATCTGGGATGCGGATTTTTCCTTAATCAGGATGATGTGTATTTCGTTGATTTCGTAAACTTCTCAAATAGAAACCTTCCGCAGGGATGGAATGATGATATTGGTGGAACCTTTCAGATGTTGGACGGAAGGTGGTATAACGCGTCAAGTCACTATGTCCGCGGAAACATGACATATGAGTCGCCGTTCATATTGCTTTATCCGGTGAGCAAGCTCCTTTCCTTCATACAGAAAGAAAGGATATATGCCGGAATATTGTTTATGCCGCATCTTAATCCGTATTTTGAAATAGGTTACGGAATAGGTACTCATATCTTTGATGCAGGAGTGTTCATCGGAAACGAACGTGGAAAATTTACATCAATAGGATGTAAGTTCACGTTTGAATTGTTCAATAAATAACGGAGTTATTTCCTCATGTAGTCGTTCTTGTTTCTTGCCATATATGCCAGTTTCAGTCCAAGGCTATATAATGGTCTCATTATGTCATATATGAAGAAATATGCCGACAGTTTCTCGCCCATGGCTTTTGATGTCTTTATAAATACTGTCATGACAGTTGTAGTGCGAATAAGCCAGGCTATACATGCCGCGGCTGTAAAAATCCAATCCCGGTTTATTATACTTATACATAGCGATGCTATGACCGAAATGTTGAATAGAACAGAAGTCCATGTCTCCAGACCGTTTGACAGTCTCGCCGTACCTTTATAATGGTTTCCGGTTACTTCGTACCCAATCTTGTCGCCTTTCCATACTTTCCTATGTTCAGGTTGCGGCATTCTCATTATGCTGTCTGATGACACCGTTACTTTAGTATTCCTTTTGTTCGCAATTTCATTTATGAACAGGTCATCTTCTCCACGCATCAGTGTCAGCTGGTTGTGAAATCCTTTGTGATTCAGATAAACTTCTTTTCTGTATGCCATGTTTCTTCCTATTGCCATGTAAGGCGAGCCACCCAATGCCCTGCCCAGGTATCTCATTGATACAAGCAACATGTCCGATACAATTCTTTTGGCAAAAAGTCCTTTGCCGTTTGAGTAATTGCAATATCCGATAACAATGTCTGTGCCATGAACGAAGTTTCCGGCAAGACTTCTCAGCCAGTTTTTGCTTTCAGGCTTGCAGTAAGTCTCGGTGATTACTATCCAGTCGTATTTGCTGGCCTTTATTCCCATGGCTATTCCAAGTTTCTTTCTGCTGACGTATCTTGCTGTCTTGGGTATAAACGTGCGGTATAGGTGAGGATATTGGTTACCGATTATTTTAAGGATGTCCTCATCTTCTCCAGCAGACTCATCATTCACCACTATCACTTCAAATTCAGGATAATCCTGTTCCAGTATTGCAGGAAGATTTTCTTTAAGCATACTTGCGGAATCTTTAGTGACAATAATCACTGAAAGTGGAGGACAGTTGTTGTTATTGGCTGGCTGCTTGTCCTGGAGTTTGTTGTGTCTGTATATGCGGCTGTACGGGAATAGAAAATAGTATAATTGTATAAATAGCGCCAATATACCCAATACTTGTATGAAAAGCGTAATCGATGTAAAGTCTATCTGTATCATGTCTGTTGTTTTTTCTGAAAATTCACGCAAAATTAGTTTAAATATTTCAGAAAAAAGGCTCCCTCGGCAGTTTTTATTTTAACAGCGAAGGAGCCTTTTCCGGCTTTGCAATTTATGCGGTATTTATTATATCAATTCGTCTGAAATATAACCTTGCGGTAAAGTTCTGCAATTATATGAAGATGCCATAATCTCACCGTATGCTCCCGCAGAGCGGAGTGCTATAAGGTCTCCGCGTTTCGTCTTGTTCAGGTCTATTGCCTTGCCGAACACGTCTGACGATTCGCAAATAGGGCCAACTACATCGTATGTCTCAATCGGTTCCTCCGATGTAATGTTTTCTATCTTATGGTATGCCTGATATAATGCAGGACGTATTAGGTCTGTCATGCCGGCGTCAACTATTGCGAACTGTTTGTTTGTTCCCTGTTTTACGTAGGTAACTTTTGTGATGAGGCTTCCACATTGTCCCACTACAGCACGTCCGAGTTCAAAATGTAGTGTCTGTTGCGGACGAAGGCGCAAATGTTTGTGGTATGTCTTGAAATATTCCGCAAAATCAGGTATAGGCTGGCGGTTAGGGTGTGCATAGTCTATTCCAAGTCCGCCACCCACGTTGATATGTTCCACTATGATTTGTCTTGCAAACAGTTTTTCCTGTAATTCATTTACCCTGTTGCATAAAGCGATAAAATCGCCCATGTCAAGTATCTGAGAGCCAATATGGAAATGTAAACCGACAAACTTCACATTGTTCATCTCTAAAGCACGGTCTATTACATAATCCATATCATTCATGCTGATGCCGAACTTGTTTTCGGCCAATCCTGTAGTTATGTTGGCATGTGTATGTGCGCCTACGTCTGGATTTATACGGAAAGCCACTCTTGCAATCTTGCCTTTGGCTGCGGCAAGTTCATTTATTACCTCCAGTTCAGGAACAGATTCAACATTGAAACAGAATATATCATAGTCCAGTCCTAGATTTATTTCCCAGTCAGTTTTTCCTACACCCGCATAAACAATCTTGCTGGCAGGAAATCCGGCTTTGATTGCAGCTTTTATTTCTCCACCGCTTACGCAGTCTGCTCCGAGTCCGCTTTCACGGATTATGCTTAACACTTTCGGATTGGCATTTGCCTTTACCGCATAGTGTACGCAGAATTTATTGTATTTGCCGCTTTCATTCTTTATTGTCTGAAGAGTCTCGCGTAACAGATTTGCGTCATAATAATAGAATGGCGTTTCCATTTGACGGAACTTTTCTATAGGGAATGTACCTTTCATAAGATGTTTTTGTTTTTTAGTTTGTAGCTGTTTTTTATATGAAAAAAGCGAATGGTCTGGATACATTTATCCACAGCCATTCGCTTTTGTATATTAATGCTTATTTATTGTTGAATAAAACATCGCTCAGCGACTGCAGTGCACGTTTCTTGTCTTCTTCGCGGATCAGGAACGAAATGTTATAGTTGCTACCTCCGTATGAAATCATACGAACAGGAACTTCTTTCATTGCCTGAAGAGCTTTAGATTCGAAACCTACGTTTTCCCATTCCAAATCACCTACTACACAGACGATACACATATCCTGATCAACAGTAACCGTACCGTATTTCTTCAAATCATCTACTATTTCATTAAGATGTTTTGTGTTGTCTATCGACATCGATACACCTACTTCGGAAGTACAAACCATGTCGATGGCAGTTTGGTAACTTTCAAATATTTCGAATACCTTACGCAAGAATCCGTGAGTAAGCAACATACGGCTTGATTTAATCTTGATTGCTGTAATGTTGTCTTTTGCTGCGACGGCCTTTATCTTTCCTTTCTCTGTTTCGTTAGAGATAAGTGTTCCAGGTGCGCTTGGCTCCATTGTGTTCAGGAGTCTTACCGGGATGTTAGCATATTTGGCTGGTTGCACGCAAGTAGGATGCAGGATTTTCGCACCGAAGTATGCCAGTTCTGCGGCTTCTTCAAAGTGAAGGTGGCGTACAGGTGATGTCTTTTCTACAATGCGTGGGTCATTGTCGTGCATACCGTCTATATCTGTCCATATCTGTATTTCGGAAGCGTTTACTGCAGCACCGATAAGAGAAGCTGTATAGTCGCTTCCACCTCTCTGGAGATTGTCTATTTCGCCATATGCGTTGCGGCAGATATAACCCTGTGTGATGTATATTTCATATCCTGGGTTAGCTTCAAGCTGAAGAGCCAGCTTTTCGCGTATGTATGTCAAGTCAGGTTCACTGTTCTTGTCAGTACGCATATATTCCAGTGCAGGTATAAGCACAGCCTTGATACCTTGTTCACAAAGGTAGTTGGTAACCATGTTTGTAGAAATAATCTCGCCTTGTGCTAGAATTACTTTTTCCTCAAACAAAGTGAAAATGTCTTTTGTATATGAACGGATGTAATCGAACACTGATTTTACGAAATCCAGTGTTTTCTGTTTATATTCTTCGGTAGAATAAAGTTCATCTATATGCTGTTTATACTTTGATTCCAGCTTATTGATGATTTCATTCGCACCTTCAGGATTTTTCTTGTACAGATAATCCGAAATTTCAACTAATGTGTTAGTTGTACCCGACATTGCAGAGAGTACTACTATTTTCTGCTCACCGTCAGAAATCAATTTGGCAACATCTTTCATTCTCTGAGCAGAGCCTACTGATGTTCCTCCAAACTTTAAAACCTTCATTTTACGTTTCGAATTTTAATGGATTGTTAATAATTAAATATCAGAATGCAAAATTAGCAATAATAATCAATTTCTTTTTGTTTTTCAGCCGATTTTACATCCGCGTTTGTTTTTTTTATGAATTTATCTGTTCTTCCAGCTTATGTGCCTCACATTTATATACTTTCCCCGGAAATTCTGACAGGAGATTTATATTATGCGTAGTCATTATTATAGCCGAACCTTGCGAGCATATATCTTTTAAAAGCTGCACTATTCTATGCCCAGTTTCTACGTCAAGATTTCCTGTCGGCTCATCGGCCAGTATCAGTTCCGGTTTGTTCAATATTGCTCTGGCTATTACTATACGCTGCTGTTCTCCGCCTGACAGCTCATTTGGCATCTTGTATCCTTTGCTTTCCATGCCGACTTGCTCAAGAACTTCAGATATTCTCATTTCTATATCATTCTTGTTTTTCCAACCAGTAGCCTTGAGGACAAACTCCAGATTTTCCTTTACTGTACGGTCTGTAAGTAACTGGAAGTCCTGAAACACAATGCCTATTCTTCTTCTCAGTGCCGGTATGTGTTTTCTCTTGATTGTTCTCATGTCATAGCCCAGAACCATGGCATTTCCGTCTTTTATGTCGAGTTCGCCATAAATGGATTTCAGGAAAGTGGATTTTCCGCTACCCACTTTCCCTATGAGATATACAAATTCTCCCGGACAGATGCTGAAATTGATGTTTTCAAGAATTTCCTGCTCCTGTTGCCAGATACTTACATTGCTGTATGATATAAGTGCTTCTTCGCTCATTTGTTATCAATGTTTTTTCCAAGTTTCGCTGTGGCGTTCTTTCAGTTCCCTAGCCAAGTCTTCAATGCGGTAACCTTTTGAAGTGAGTAATACTATAAGGTGATAAATAAGGTCGGCACCTTCGTATATAAGTCTCTCGTCAGTTCCGTTACAAGCCTCGATTATTGTTTCCACAGCTTCTTCGCCCACTTTCTGTGCCATTTTGTTTACGCCAGATTTGAATAGACTTGTAGTATATGACTTTTCAGGCATTTCTTCGTGACGCTTGTCTATAAAGTCCTGTAGCTCTTTGAGGAACATTATATCCTGTTCATTCTTTTCTCCCCAGCATGTATCTGTTCCAAGATGACAAACAGGGCCTACCGGGTTTACCATTATAAGAAGTGTGTCGTTGTCGCAATCAGCCTTTATTGAAACCACGTTAAGGAAATTGCCGCTTTCTTCTCCCTTGGTCCATAATCTGTTTTTTGTACGGCTGAAGAAGGTCACTTTTCCTGTCTCAACAGTTTTTTTGTATGCTTCTTCGTTCATAAATCCCAGCATAAGGACTTTCTGTGTATAGTTGTCTTGTATTATGGCAGGAACAAGTCCGTTCATCTTATCAAAATTCAATTCCATGATTTATAATCGTTTATATGTTAATACTCATTTTTATAGTCTTACCGATATTCCTTCATCATGAAGATATCTCTTAAGTTCCATAATTGGTATTTCTCCAAAATGGAATACGCTTGCAGCCAGTGCGGCGTCTGCCTTGCCATGTATAAAGGCATCCTTGAAATGTTCTTTTCTGCCTGCACCTCCCGAAGCTATTACAGGTATGTCTAGTGCATCGCTTAAATGTGCCAGTGCCTCGTTGGCATAACCGGTCTTTACTCCATCATGGTCCATGCTGGTGAATAATATTTCTCCTGCGCCACGGTCGTTAACCTCTTTAGCCCATTCGTAGAGATATCTTTCGGTTTCCACTCTGCCCCCGTTCAGATAACATTTCCATCCGTTGGCCGTTTGTCTGGCATCAATGGCAACCACGCATACCTGCGAACCGAAATGTTTCGCTATCTCGTCAACAAGCATCGGGTTTCTTATTGCGGCCGAATTTATTGAAACTTTGTCTGCTCCTGCGTTCAGAAGACGGTCAACATCTTTCAACTCGTTTATTCCTCCTCCCACAGTGAAAGGAATGTTTATTTGAGCAGCAATACGCTTTACCAGGTCAGTAAAGGTCTTTCTTCCTTCATGGCTTGCCGTGATGTCAAGATAGACCAGTTCGTCAGCTCCCTGCTCACTATAGGTTTTCCCCAGCTCTACAGGGTCACCAGCCTGTCGAAGGTTTACGAAATTGGTACCCTTTACAGTCTGTCCGTCCTTAATGTCAAGGCATGGTATTATTCTTTTTGCCAGCATATTGATTTCTTGTTATTCTTGTTTCTCTGAGTTTGATAAATCTGCCAAATCTTTAAGCTTTATTTTTCCTTCATAAATGGCTTTTCCAAATACAACGGCAGGTATTCCGGCTTCATCCAGTTTGAAGATATCGTCCAGACAGCTTACGCCTCCACTTGCTATAAGATGCAAGTCGGGATGATTTGACATTATGCTTTTATAAAGTTCTATTGATGGGCCTTCCATCATTCCATCTTTGCTTATATCTGTACATAGCACTTTTGTGACACCTTTTCCTGTGTATTGGTTAAGGAAATCCTCAAGCTGTATATCGCTTTCTTCTTTCCATCCGTTTATTGCTATCTTGTTTTCTTTCACATCGGCTCCGAGGATTATCTGTTCGTGACCGTATTTGTTCAGCCATTTATCGAACAGCTGTGGATTTTTTACTGCAATACTTCCCACGGTTACCATTTGCGCGCCGTTATCGAATGCTATTATAAGGTCTTCGTCCGATTTGATTCCACCTCCGAAGTCTATTATAAGTGACGTTCTTCCGGCAAGTTGTTCCAAAGTCCTGTAATTGACAATATGATTTGATTTTGCTCCATCAAGGTCAACCACATGCAGACGTCTTATGCCATATGCCTCAAATTCTTTGGCAACTTCCACAGGATTCTCATTATAAATTTTTTTTGAGTCGTAATCTCCTTTAGAAAGGCGGACACATTTTCCGTCTATAATATCTATTGCAGGAATAATTTCAATCATATTTGGTCTAGCTTTTGTTTATAGTTCTAAAAAATTACGTAAGATTTTTTCTCCCGTCTTTCCACTTTTTTCCGGGTGGAATTGTGTGGCGTAGAAGTTATCTTTATGCAAAGCCGAACTGTAAGGCAATATATAATTGGTGCGAGCCGCAGTAAATTCATTTAGCGGGACGTAATAGCTGTGGACGAAATAAACATATTCTTCCTTCTCAAATCCCTTGAACAGCGGACTGACTGTGTCTTCTATGGTATTCCATCCCATATGCGGTACTTTGTCTTCATGACATTCCGGAACAAATCTTTTTACGTCTGTGTCGAATATGCCAAGACAGTCTGTATTTCCTTCTTCTGAATATTTGCACATTAGCTGCATGCCGAGGCATATTCCCAATACCGGTTGTTTAAGATTCTTTATTAATGTATCAAGATTTTGTTCTTTCAGATACCTCATAGTGGTCTCTGCTTCTCCCACTCCGGGAAATATCACCTTGTCAGCTTTGAGGAGTGTTTCCTTGTCCGATGTTATTACCGGTGTTACCCCTATACGTTTTAAGGCATAGTCCACAGAGAATATGTTTCCCGCATTATATTTTATGATAGCTACATTCATATGTTTGTCTTATTGCTGACTTCTTCATTCGTTTTTGCAAAAGTAGCTAAATAATATTTAATTCCTAACTTTTATGTCAAAAAGTTTGATTTATGGCTCATTTTATTGCATGATATGGCTTTTCATATAATATATTTCAGAATTAAGTTTTTTACAACCAGTCTATATGGATTTGTCTTATGTTTTTATGAAATAAGTTCTATTTATAGATATATTTATAAAAAATATACCTATCTTTACATTGAATATAAACAATATAAGTATGAATGAATTTAAAACAAAGAATGTGATTATGAAAACTGAAATTTACGAAACTCCGAAATGTGAAGTTATCATTTTGGAGAGTGAAGGTGTTATACTTGAAACAAGCCCTAATACTACCGGCTCGGCAACTAATGACAGATTTGAAGAAGATAGTTATAAGTGGTAATTTTATAGTTGTTAATATGAAAAAGTATTTTATACCTTTTTTAATTTTAGGAACATCATTGTTGTATTCTTGTACAGAAGAAGCGGAAGAAATTATTGCGGAAGAAGACGAGGCTATTGTGGATGAAGCTCCTTCAAATGTGGAGAAAGTTGAAATGGAGTTTAAAGCAGGTAATGATGCTGTTTCGCGTACTATTTTAACAACAGACAATGCCGTCGATTGGGAGACTTGTGATGCCATATCTTTATTCGATCCGGACAGTAATAATAAATTTACGGCCTCTTCAAGTGGAGCGTCAGTAACATTTACCGGTTCAGCAAAAGATGGTCAGAGTACATATTATGCTTTGTATCCTTATAACGCTGAGGCTACTATCTCCGGCAGTATTATAACAACTACTTTGCCAGCAGA
>JAHLFB010000115.1 GCA_018884025.1 Candidatus Phocaeicola faecipullorum | reverse complement strand
TCAAAGGCATTTCTACCTAAGCGACTAAGTTCTGATACCAGTAGTATATCAATTGAGTTAGCTTCGCAATAGTCTAAAGCCTCAACTAATACTGGGCGTTCGGAGTTCTTTTTTGCTCCACTGATTTTTTCTTCAAAAATACTTGTTACTTCTAACTGTCTATATTCTGCATAGGCTTTGAGGTCTGCTACTTGTCTATCTGTATTCTGTCTGTCGCCAGTTGAACTAACTCTTGTATATATTACTGCTTTCATATAGTTGCGTTTGAATTACTGTACAAAGATATAAAAAATAAATATGTATTCAAATAAATCAAAGAATAAAATAATAACAAAATCTGTTTCTTTTGAAATTAAATAATAGATTTATTTGAATACATTTGCTGGTTGAATACATGGCTATGCTACTAATGCCAATATATCTATATTGTCGTTCATCTTCTTTAATCGTTCTAAAAATTCTCTATATGGCTCTAATGTCCTTTTTACAGATGTGGTTGCTGGTATCATACTTCTAATTTTAGCTTCTAATTTTTCTAAGTCAAAGTCATTATCTTTTAATACGAGTTCTTTTAAATAATCTTTCCACATTGTTGAATGGTATGATTTTATTTTAGGGTCTATTATATTGCTTAATAAATCAAATATTGGATTAGCCTCCGAACTTAATACATTAGATAAGCTGTTGTTTTCTATATTTAGCATTTCTCTCATTTGTGACATTGAATTAATGTTGACTTCAATTCTTATTTTGTTCTTGAAATAATTAAAAATACTATTTCTGTTTTTCAGTGAATTTAAGAATTTTCGGTTTGTTACTTTCATTAATTCCTTATGCTTATCGTATATTATTATCCTGCGTTTGTATTTTGGTGTCTTTGCTACTTTTTCGATGCTTATCCCTTCTTTGTTGTATCGTTTGAGTTTCCATTTTTCGTAGTTCTTGATACTCTTTCTTATTTGTGCACATATATCTTTTATTTGTAAATTAATTTCAAAATCCTTTGTAACGTCACATTTTACTACTATACTATCATATAAAATATCTTCTATGTCTATTTTACATATTCCTAATTTGTTTATGTTGTTCAAGCACTGTTCAATATTATCTATATTGATAAGGCTTATACAATCATCCTTAAGTATTTTGCTTGTAAATTCTATTACGAGTTCATTTTTCATGTAATTTACATTTATCAATAATTGATACGGTTCAGTTTGTTTGTAAATATGTCCTTCTATTTCTCCATTTCTTGTGATTGTTGAAAAGATATTATTTTGGATAGATGATATATATAATGTATTGGTAACTATCTTTAGCTTATCAAATGTAAGCATATATTATTGATATTTTGATTAGAGAATTTTATAAATCCTCTATTATTTTTCTTGCATTTCTGCAAGTTTTGTCTTCTTGATAAGTGGTTATATTCTTATCAAATTGCCGACACTTCCAGTAGTTTTTCATAGCTTCCGAAATTGCTTGTTTATGCTGCTGGGATTTATTCTTGCCAGTAAGGCTTTTGCTTATTAATCTTTTTGTTTTTTCATTTTTCTTTCTGTTTTTAAGTTTGTTTGAAATTTTCATTTTAATTCTCTCATTCATAATACTTACCATTTTATATATAATAAATAGTAGGTAAGTTGGTTATTTCTTATTTTTTTTGCTGGAAAAATAATTTACAAAACAGTTTTTAAATAGAAATGCTTATACATGCCCCCTCACTGAGTTAGGATACATAGGGAGGGGAGAGGGTTACTCTCTAAATGCTTTAGCTACAATTTTAGCATGTTCTGATTTGTCAAGTTTTATATATTTCATAAAGTTTTCTTCGGTTGTATGCCCTGTAATTGCCATTATACTTATAGCTGGTATGCCCTTAAGATACATAAGTGTAGCAAATGTCCTTCGTGCTGTATGGTTCATTATGCAGTTGAATTTAGGCTTTGTTTCAATTATACATTTACCGCCTCTTATCTTTGATAAGGTTATATCATTATCTATTCCAGCTATTTGAGCGCATTTTCTAATGTGTCTTAGTGATTTTGACCTATCAACACATTTAGGTAACTTTCCGTCATACTTCTTTAGTATATCTTTAACAATTGGGTGTAATGGTATCTCTACTGTCTGTCTTGTTTTATGTGTATGTACTATCATAGTGTCATTGGATATGTTAGCATTTGATAAGTCTCTCCAGTCGCCATATCGCAGTCCGGTCCAACACGCAATAACGAATAAATCTCTTGTGACTTCAATTCTGCTCTTAGGGTCTATTTGTGCCTTTATTTCATCTTTTGTAAAATCTATATCATATATCTTCTTAATCTCATCTTCCGTAAGATATATATTTTCCACTTCCCTACATTTAGTTTGGTAATGATGGAATGATTTATCCGTTATTATTCCTTTCTCTTCTGCTTCTTTTAGCCATACCTTTATTATGCTGAATTGGCTGGCAATTGTGTTCGGAGCATAGTTCTGTTCCAGTAACCATGAAGTAAAAGCCTCCTCAAAATTTTTATTGAAGATATTCCAGTTCAGATTAATTCTCTTGTCATAACAGAACTCTTCTAACCGTTGTAATGCGTTTGTATGATTATAGATTGTGCCAGTAGATATTCTTACTCCAGTTTCTCTGTTTACAGTTTGCTTCTTCCTCTCTATATAAGATAGAATGAAATCTTTAGTTGTGTTCTTTATATCTTTAATTCTATTGTATATGTATTCTTCAAAAGCATCTTTATTATATTCAATACTTTTGCTCATTAGATTATCATTGGAAGCTAACTTAAGATAATCATCACAAAATCCGATAATCTCTTTTAATCGTTTGTTGATTTCTTTATTTTTGTTTGCTACAATTTTACCTAAAGAGTTGCTTGTATTGGCGCACTCTCCAATTTCACGTCTGGCTTTTTTAATCCAGTATTCTTTATTAATAAGTTCACCCGTGTATATGCGTGCACGTTCATTGTTAATAGTACAAGTCAACCAAATCTGTGAGTTCCCACTCTTCATTGGCTTCAAATTGAAGTTAATCCTTAATTTAGTGTTGCTATCTGTTGTTAACATATTTATAATGTATTATCGATATATTGCAAACGTATATAAAAGAAAATTAAAAAACAAAATCCTGAGATAAAATTTTTTCTTCCACTAAATTACAGGATTATTTCCATCAGGAAAAATATCAATATTAAAGACTGGTGTCAAAAACTGGTGTCAATTTAAATACATTAACATAAGTGTAAAAATATGTGCTAGGTGGCTTATGGTGCGCTTTTCAACTGTATATCAACAAAATAGCCCCAACTTTTTTCAAGTTGAGGCTACTACAAATGCCTTTTGAAAGGCTATAAATAGGGTTTAAATTACTCCCACTCGATTGTTGCAGGTGGTTTTGAAGAGATATCGTAGCAAACGCGGTTTACGCCTTTTACTTTGTTGATGATATCGTTAGAAACCTTTGCCATGAACTCATATGGAAGGTGAGCCCAGTCGGCAGTCATGGCATCTGTACTTGTTACGGCACGCAATGCAACGGCACGTTCGTATGTACGTTCGTCACCCATCACACCTACGCTCTGTACAGGCAACAGGATAACACCTGCCTGCCATACCTGATGATAAAGGGCAGTTTCGTTGCCGTTGGCATCCTTGGTCTTCCAGTCACGCAATCCCTGGATGAAGATATCGTCAGCATCCTGAAGGATACGTACTTTCTCACGAGTGATGTCGCCAAGAATACGTACAGCCAAACCTGGACCTGGGAAAGGATGACGAGTGATAAGATGTTCAGGCATTCCAAGTTCTCTACCTACACGGCGAACTTCATCCTTGAACAACAGACGCAATGGTTCGCAAAGTTTCAGGTTCATCTTTTCAGGCAGACCACCTACGTTGTGGTGACTCTTGATTACTGTACCTGTGATAGAAAGAGACTCGATGCAGTCAGGATAGATAGTACCCTGAGCCAACCATTTAACATCCTGTATCTTGTGAGCTTCTTCGTCGAATACGTCGATGAAGCCTTTACCTATAATCTTACGTTTGCGTTCAGGTTCTGTAACACCAGCCAGTTCGCTGAAGAATTTTTCGCTTGCATCAACGCCGATTACGTTAAGGCCGAGACATTCGTAGTCGTGAAGAACGTTTTTGAATTCGTTCTTACGCAACATACCGTGGTCAACGAAGATACATGTCAAGTTCTTGCCGATAGCTTTGTTAAGAAGAACTGCTGCTACTGATGAGTCAACACCACCGCTCAAACCAAGTACCACCTTGTCATTGCCAAGTTGTGCCTTGAGTTCGGCTATTGTTGTTTCAATGAAAGAAGCTGCGCTCCAGTCCTGCTTACCGCCACAGATGTCAACAACGAAGTTTTTCAAAATCTGTGTACCGTCTTCAGAGTGGAATACTTCCGGATGGAACTGAACTCCCCAGAGTTTTTCGTTCTTAGCCTGATAAGCGGCTACTGCTACCTTGTCGGTAGATGCTATAATTTCGAAGTTTTCAGGTATTGCTGTGATTGTGTCGCCATGGCTCATCCAAACCTGTGAGTTCTCACGGATACCTTTCAGAAGAGGATTCTGATGGTCGAATTTTGCCAGATGAGCACGTCCGTATTCACGTGTGTTGGCTGGCTCTACCTTACCACCATTAGTGTATGCCATGAACTGTGCGCCATAACATATACCCAAGATAGGATATTTGCCACGGATGTCAGTTAGGTCAACCTTGAAAGCCTTTTCGTCATAAACGGAGAAAGGACTTCCCGAAAGGATTACACCGATAACGGAAGGATCATTGTGTGGGAACTTGTTGTAGGGAACAATCTCGCAATACATGTTCAATTCGCGGACACGACGGCCGATGAGCTGTGTAGTCTGTGAACCGAAGTCGAGAATAATAATCTTTTCCTGCATATAAGTTTATTGGGTTAAAATAATAACTTTTGCAAAGTTAATAAAAAGTAGGGATATTGTTTTTATAAAAGTCCAATAAATTGTGTTCAGGCTTTGAATATGTCTGATTTATCCTATACTTTTCCTTCCAGCCAGGCGTCAATCATCTGTCTTGCTATGCTAAGCTTTTTCGGAATTTCAGGCATGTTGTCGCGTGAATAGAACTCTCCGGCACTCAATTCCTCATCCTGAAGTTTGATTGTTCCGCTTTCATAGTCTGCTATGAAACCAATCATTATTCCGCTTGGGTAAGGCCATGGCTGGCTGCCGAAGTATCTCAGGTTTTTTATTGTAAGTTCCGTCTCTTCCATTACCTCACGGCGGATACATTCTTCCAGTGTCTCGCCTGCTTCCAGAAATCCTGCTACCAGACCTTTGTATTGTCCTCTGAAATTTTTTGCATGTACCAGAAGCACTTTGTCTTCTTTTTTTATAAGAACTATTACGGCGGGTGATATGCGTGGATAGAATTCCTGGCGGCATTCAGGGCAGCGTTTTGCGATAGGAGAGACCTGTACGGTAGGAACACCGCACATAGGACAGTAACGGCTGTTCTTGTCCCAGTTCAATATCTGTGACGCTTTTCCTGCTCTGTAATATTCTTCAAAAGGCAGAACATCGTACGATGCTCTCAAGTCCTTCATCATCATCTCGCTGTCTTCATTTCCAGGGACAGGTGAATAAATGGCATATGCCTTTGCCGTGTGTCCGTAAATTTCTCCGATTGTATGAACTGTACTGCCTACGGGTACTGTTACCGGTGGTTCCTGTCCGTATGGTATATGGTATTTATCTTCAGAGTCTTTGACTATCAGTAATTGTCCGGAGTTGAACACGAACCATCCGAATATTTCTTTTTCGTCTTGTTCCATTTTCTTATTGTGCTTTCTCAGTAAATGATTTAATTTGTTCATTAATCTGTTGCATTCCTTTTATTGAAGGATGTCCAGACTGTTTGTCAATGTCAGTCAGTTCTATGCACGGAATAGAATAATGATTACAAATATTTTTAACCGATTCGTTTATTTCGCTTTTCAAATCGCAGTTAAGGATAAAATATATTTCCACATTAGGATATCTGTATTTCATATGATCAAGCATATATGCCATTGCAGGGCGAAAAGTGTATAAATCTTCTTTCGTCCAGTTCTCATATTTATATTCTCCTATCGGTGCTCCAGCCCAGCTGTCGTTTGTTCCTCCAAAAATGAATATCACGTCCGGACATCCCAGATTATTCATTCTCGTTATGAAAGAACGGTCTGAGTAGTCTTTCTTGTCATATCCAGTGTTGCATATTGTAGCGCCGGAGAAAGAATTGTTTACACATAGCTTATACCCGTTTTCGCTTATAAACTTGTACCACCAGGTTTGTCCTACGGATACAACATCGTTTATGTTTTTAGGTATTCCGAAATACCATACAGCATTTGTGTCGGGTTGCAGATAGTTTTCAAATGTAGAATAAGAGTCTCCAAGGATAGATACCGCTTTCCTTGTCTGTGCAAGTCCCACACCAACCCCGAATAATAATGCTATGATGATAGTAAAAGTCTTTTTCATATTCCTGTTTGATTTAGTTCATTATGATTTCTCAGCAATCTCCCAAATTTACTTTTTCAAACTTATATCCCATTCTTTTTAACTGTATAGCGGCTCCTGTTCTGTACATCACTTTGACCGCACGGGCGAATACATGAAATGCTACAGGACTTTGTGGCTCTATCTGTTCATGTCTGATAAGGTCTATCGCCTTTTGTGCACATCGTCTTATCATTTCTTCTATGTCTTTGGCATCTTCACTTTCCAGAGGAATACCTATTATGTCTATGATTAGATGCTCGTCCATATCGTCGAATCCCTGTTCTCCGTAGAAATCCTTATACTTGGCTTTTGAAATTGTATTCCAGTCTATATCCCAACCGAAAGCTACTGCCATACCCAAATATGCAGCCCATGCCACTGATACTGTAGGATAATCCTGTACTTGTTCCACAGCGTCTGCCATATATTCCGGTGCAATTACTTGCCAGTAATTGTCGATATCATCTGTGGAGAGGAGTGTTCCGCTCAGAAACTTATAGTTAGTACAAAGACGTAATATTTCCTGTTGAAGTTTTTCTTCAAAATTATCCAGATATTCTTTTAATTCCATGATTTATGATTTTTATGCAATAATTCAAAAAACAGACAAATATATGCAATTAAACAGTCAATTGCTTTATCAAAAAGCACTTTTTTTACGTAGAACGTATTTATAAATTTGCATCGTATGAAATAAAATGGCAATTTTAGGTGATAAAATCAGTATAATATGTTAGGTGCAATAATTGGAGATATTGCAGGTTCAGTATATGAATTTAGCAATACAAAGGATTATAATTTCGAGATGTTTCCGTCAGGAAGTAATTTCACTGACGATACAGTGATGACAATGGCCGTTGCGCAATGGGCATTGGAAAACGATATAAATTCCGATGTGGAAGTACAGATGAAGCAACTTGAAAAAACTATGGTGGAGTATGCGAAATGTTTTCCTTGTCCTATGGGAGGGTATGGTGGAGGATTTTGTACATGGCTTTTCTATCCGGAACAATTGATTGATTATCGTACGGGAAAGCATGCATCCGGACGTTGCCCGTATAATTCATGGGGAAACGGCTCGGCCATGAGGACATCTGCTATAGGCTGGCTGTACGATGATATGCCGACAACCTTGAGGGTGGCAGAGACTGCCGCTGCGATTACGCATAATCATCCCGAAGGTATTAAAGGGGCTCAGGCTGTGTCGGCAGCCATTTTTATGGCGAGGAACGGAGCCTCTAAGGACGAAATAAAAGAGTATATCTCTGCGAAATTTCATTACAATCTTGAGCTGTCGTGGGAATCTCTTCACGAAACGTACGGGTGGGACTCAAGTTGCCAGGGAACTGTTCCGCAGGCAATAACAGCTTTTCTTGCAAGTGATGATTTTGAAAGTGCCATACGCCGTGCGGTAGCCATAGGTGGCGACAGCGATACGCTGGCTTGTATAACAGGAAGCATTGCGGAAGCTTATTATAAGGCTATTCCTGAATATATGTTTGTCAAGGCTATGTCCCTGCTTCCTGATAGGTTTAAGAATGTGCTTGAAAAAATGAAAGAGAAGGGGAATTATACCATTTGGTAGTCATAAATGTACTGTTTGTGGATTAAGTTTCAATTTTGTCTGAAGGTTGCATATTTTTGTATCATAGAGAAACTCAAAAAGATATTTATATGAATAAAAAGAAGATTTTTGTAATAACTCTTGTTACAATGCTTTCGGCATCATGGAATATGGCTGTATCAGGTACGGTATATGATGAACCTCAGAAAATGGAACAGAAAAAAGAGATGCCAAATCCGGAAAAGGCTGCTAAGAAAAGAACAGACAACATGGACAAGGTTCTTAATCTGACAGAAAAACAGTACAAAAAGATTTACAAACTTTACCTTAAAGAAGAAAAGGAAAAGGTGGAAAAAATGTTTGGTAATGGTGGTGGACAACCTTCAATGAACGGAGGAAGACCTCCGATGGGAATGGGACAACCACCTATGGACGGTGGATTTCCTCCAATGGGAGGTGGGCATCCCGGATTTGGAAATGGCTCTCCTATGATGCCTCCTATGCCAGATAAAGAAAAGATGGCTGAAGAAATCAAGAAGAATGAAGAAAAGATGCTTAAGAAGATACGTAAGATTCTAAAGGACGATCAATACGCAAAATGGCTTGAAGTGAAACCGAAGGCTCCGGAAAGACCTCTTCCTCCTTCAGAAAGACCTAACCCTCAGGATTTATAATCCTGAAGGTTTATTTCGGCCAGTTGTCTGTTTATTTCGTTGTCTTTGCTGATACTTGAATCTTGCAGTCCTAATATTGAATATTTACATTCGCCGCATATGTCTATTCCTATAATTTTACCATGTTTGAGGAGTATTGACAGCAGACGTTTCAGTTCCGGCATCGTAGCTTTTCCTTGGTCCCAGTTTGTTACATCTTCATCAGGACTGAGTACATCCTTATCTATTGAAATGTATATTGGCAGGTCGAAATGCATGTCGTAAAACTGTTGCCATGCAGTACGGTCTTCCAGTTGGGATTCCTTAAATTCAATCAGCTTGTCAGTATATCTTTTGTCTATTTTATTCAGAAGTTCATCCGATGTTCCTATCAAGATAACTTTCTTCAGATGCTTGTTTGTGTCTATTGATGCTTTGACCCATGAGCCGCAGGTGAGTAGTTCGTCGAATAATGACGGCTGCATATCCGGATGATGGTCGAAAACTACCAGAATAAAGTCTTCATTTATTTTGTCTGTAAAGAATTTTGAGACATAATGATAATTTCCTGAATCTATGAAATGAATCCCTTGTGGAGGAAGGTCCTTTATACGCCGGCAAATTTCTGCTGATGCTTCATTGTCGCAGAAACAGTTGGCTCCTGATATGTCATTGCAATTAATCCATTTTATTTTCTCGTTTTTATAGAATGTTTCTTCTGTATATACATTCGAGAAGTTTAAGATAATAATATCGTGTTTCATATACATTAATCTTTTATCTAAGTATTTGTGCGGCAGGTATATTACCTGCATCGCATGTCCAAAGATACTAAAAAATCAGTTATCGCATTTCCATTTAAGAATTATTGTACAAAAAACAATCGCAGAATGTTTTTATGTTTTAAAACATAAAATGTAAATTTGCATCAGATTTTTAGACACAAAAACATTCAATGATTAACTGATAAGAATAGAATTATGAAAAAGAGTCTTATAGCATTGGCTTTCGGTACATTGGCGTTAGGTATGGCCGAGTTTGCCATGATGGGAATACTTCCATACGTAGCATCAGACTTCGGGATAAGCATATCCGAGGCCGGCCATCTTATTTCCGCTTATGCGCTTGGTGTATGCTTCGGTGCTCCGGTGTTGGTCCTGGCCCGCAAAAAATCGCTTAAGCATTTGCTTATGGCACTTGTATCGCTTATAATAATAGGAAATCTTTGCGCATCGCTGGCACCCAATTATTGGGTAATGATGATTGGACGTTTTATTTCAGGTCTGCCTCATGGAGCATATTTCGGAGTGGCTTCCATAGTGGCATCAAAACTGGCAGATAAAGGGAAAAGCTCCGAGGCGGTTTCCATTATGATAGCCGGAATGACTGTCGCAAATTTGTTCGGTGTCCCCTTGGGTACTTCCTTAAGCCATCTTATTTCATGGCGTACTACGTTCATGTTTGTAGGTCTCTGGGGAGTGATTGTTTTTTATTACATTTGGCGATGGGTACCGGTAGTAGAAGGTCTGCATGATAGTGGTTTTAAGGGGCAGTTCCGTTTCCTTCGTACTCCTGCCCCGTGGCTTATATTAGGTGCTACGGCTTTGGGTAATGGTGGCGTATTCTGCTGGTACAGCTATATCAGTCCGTTGCTGACCAATGTCTCAGGCTTTTCTGAAAGCAGTATGACTGCCCTGATGGTGCTTGCGGGATTTGGTATGGTAGTTGGAAATCTTGTTAGCGGACGCATGTCCGACCGTTATACTCCTGGACGTGTTTTGATGATTGCACAGGGTGGTATATGTCTGATATTGTTGGCTATCTTCTTTTTATCGCCAAATCAGTGGCTCTCCATTTCGCTCATGTTTCTTTGTACAGCCGGACTTTTTGCCGTGTCAAGTCCGGAGCAATTGCTGATAATACGTGTAGCTCCGGGAGGGGAGATGCTTGGAGGTGCATGCATACAGATAGCATTCAATTTCGGTAATGCGGTAGGAGCCTATGCCGGAGGTCTTGCCGTGACTAACGGGTTTCAGTATGCCGCTCTCGCAGGAGTGCCTTTTGCTATGATAGGTTTTATCTTGGCTGTGATTTTCTACAGGCGTTATCAGGTGAGGTATGAGGTAAAGTAATAATAAAAATGGGGAGTCATTTATTAAAGGTAATGGCTCCTCATTTTTATTGTAAGAACGGTGAGAAAGAATCGGGTAAAAACTTGTACGGATTTACCGTTACACGTACGTGTTACGCACGTTACACGAACGTGTTGCACGCGTTACACGTAGGTGTTCCACCCGTTACACGAACGTGTAACGCTATGTTCGGACTGTCTTTTCTATGTATATTTTAAATCTTTTGATAATATTTTTATCGTCACAAGCCTTTGAAACCGAAAAAACATCTCATAGGCTACGGTCTAAGTCATATTTTTTGCTTAGTTTTGTGACTGTTTTTCAAGATTAAAGACATGAGAAGATATATTACGTTCATATTAATATTCTTGGCCGGACTTTCAGTTTCGGTATCAGCACAAAAGAGAAACCAGGCTTACGAAGACTATATAAAGAAATATAGGGGTATAGCCGTGGAGGAAATGAAGAAATACCGTATTCCGGCAAGTATTACTCTGGCTCAGGGTTTGCTGGAATCTGGAGCGGGAAGAAGTACACTGGCAAGAAAGTCGAACAATCACTTCGGTATAAAGTGTGGAAGCTCGTGGGACGGACGTACCGTACGTCATGACGACGACCGCCGCAATGAGTGTTTCCGTGCATACAGACATGCAAGGGAGTCGTATGAAGACCATTCCAAGTTCCTGCGTACAGGAGCAAGATACGCTTTCCTCTTCCGCCTTAAGATAACCGATTATAAAGGTTGGGCGCGAGGACTTAAGAAAGCCGGGTATGCCACAGACCCTAGATATGCTGACAGACTGATTAGCATAATTGAATTGTATGACCTTGACAGGTATGACAGGAAAGGTGGACTGGAATGGGTAGAAAAAGTGCCAAACCCGCATCAGCCGTATTTGGCAAACGAGATGGTATATATTATAGCCCGTAAGGGAGATACGTTTAAATCGTTGGGAGACGAGTTCGACATCAGTAGCAAGAAGTTACGCAAGTATAATGAGCTTCCTAAGGATTATACTTTCCGTGGTGGAGAGGTTATTTATTTAGAAGAGAAACGCAAGAAAGCCACCAAGGACCATATAGTATATGTGGTTAAGGCCGGCGATTCGATGTACTCAATATCACAGACGTTCGGTATAAAACTGAAATATCTTTATAAGATGAACAAAATGGACGAAGATGCTCCAGCTCCTAAGGTGGGTGATATTCTCAGGCTGAGATAAATCTTTATGGAAAATTGAAAATCCGCTTCCCGGCAGTCCGGAAGGCGGATTTTCTTTTTATTCATGATGATACGGACCGTTATTAAGTATCGTCATAGCCCTGTACATCTGTTCCACAAAGATTAGACGTATCATCTGATGCGAGAATGTCATTTTCGACAGTGAAATCTTCTCCTGCGCTGCCGCATATACCGATGGGGCAAAGCCGTAAGGCCCACCAATGACAAACACCAGGCGTTTGTTTACGGTGTGCATCTTCTTTTCCACCCAGTCGGCAAACTCTATGGAACGGAACTCCTTGCCGTGTTCGTCAAGCAGCACCACAACGTCGCCCGGCTGTATGGCTTTCAAAATCAGTTCGCCTTCCTTCTCCTTCTGCTGCTCCATGCTGAGGCTCTTTGTGTTCTTCAGTTCCGGGATTACCTCCATATCGAACGAAGTATAGTGTTTTGTCCTTTCCACATAGTCGTTTATGGCAGTGATATAGTGTTTTTCTACTGTTTTGCCTACTACTAGTAATATAAATTTCATATTCGTTTTTTGTTTTTATAAATTACTGTTTTGCAAAGATACGAATAATCTATACCTTTGCAGCATAATTCACTAAATCTGTAACATTATGGACGAAAAAGTAGTAAAAGATTTGATAGACCGCTTGATAGACTTGTCTTTTGCGGAAGATATAGGCGATGGCGACCATACTACACTCTCATGTATCCCTGCTGATGCAATGGGAAAGTCAAAACTTCTTATCAAGGAAGAAGGAATCCTGGCAGGTATTGAAGTAGCTAAGGAAGTGTTCAACCGTTTTGACCCTACAATGAAGGTAGAGGTGTTCATCAACGACGGCGCGCACGTAAAGCCGGGCGATGTCGCTATGGTGGTAGAAGGTAAGGTTCAGTCGTTGCTTCAGACAGAACGTCTGATGCTGAACATCATGCAGCGCATGAGCGGTATTGCTACTATGACTAACAAGTATGTGAAACGTCTGGAAGGTACCAAGACACGTGTGCTTGACACAAGAAAGACCACTCCCGGTATGCGTATCCTGGAGAAAATGGCTGTCAAGATAGGTGGTGGCGTGAACCATCGTATCGGTTTGTTCGATATGATTTTGCTGAAGGACAATCATGTGGATTTTGCAGGAGGTATAGACAAGGCGATTAACCGTGCAAAGGAATATTGCAAGGCTAAAGGCAAGGACCTGAAGATAGAGATTGAAGTCCGTAACTTCGACGAGCTCCAGCAGGTACTCGACCTTGGAGGTGTTGACCGCATTATGCTTGACAACTTCACTCCTGAGAATACACGCAAGGCTGTGGAAATGGTTGGCGGAAGATATGAAATCGAATCATCAGGCGGTATCACATTCGATACTCTTCGCGATTATGCTGAATGTGGAGTTGATTTTATTTCTGTTGGTGCCCTTACACATTCTGTAAAGGGACTCGATATGAGTTTTAAAGCATGCTGATTATGATTAGGAAAATAATTTTATTAAGTTTTATACTCGCTGCCGGTACGGGCGCTTTGGCACAAGACTGGAAGTCTGTTCTTGGAGGAGTGGTAAATAAGGTGGAAGAAACAGTTTCAAAGGTAAACGAAAGCGTTTCTATCGTTGGAACATGGAAATATACCGCTCCTGACTGTAAGTTTGAGAGTGATGATTTGCTGTCAAAGGCCGGAGGAGAACTTGCGGCAAAGAAAGTTGAGGAGCAGATGAGCAATTATCTGTCTAAACTCGGATTTAATGAAAATACTGTATATGTGTTCAATGCCGACAGTACATATACTTCTACAGTTGCTGGACGTTCTGTAAGCGGTACTTACAGCTACAACAAGGATACAAAAGAAGTTACATTGAAAACAAAAATCGGGTTAAAGATGACTGCCCAGGTTTCTACTTCACTCCTTAACGGAGGCTCAATGAGTTTGCTTTTCAAGGCAGATAAGCTGATGTCGCTGGCACAGACCGTTACCGGAGCTATTGCCGGAAAATCATCGAATGCTACTGTCAGTACGTTGAATACAGTGCTGTCTCAGTATGATGGATTATTGCTCGGATTTGAAATGAAGAAACAGTAATTTTTTTCTTTACGGATAAAATGAAAAGGGGCGAAATCGATTTGTTTCGGTTTCGCCCCTTTACTGTATGTATATTAGTCTTATTATACTTTCTCAATGGCGGTTTTCTTCAATCCTCTGACTATAAAGTAAAGTCCCAGAATTATAAACGGAATACTTAATACCTGTCCCATATCTATCGCCATGTTGTTTTCAAAATCCACTTGTCTTTCTTTTATGAATTCCACAAAGAAACGGAAAGTAAATATTGAGAATATACAGATGCCAAAGTATAGTCCGTCTTTATAAGATTTCACCTTGCTCTGTATGTACCACATTATTCCGAAGATTATGAAGTAAGCAATCGCTTCGTATAGTTGTGCCGGATGTCTTGGCTGATTATCCACCTGCTCGAAAATGAAACCGAACGGAAGTGAAGTAGGCATACCTATAATCTCGGAATTCATTAGATTGGCTATTCTGATAAAACCGGCTGCCAGTGGAGCTGCCATCGCTATTACATCAAGTATCTGCATATAGGTTATTTTTGTTTTCTTGCAGAAAAGATATAAAGTGAACATAAGTCCTATGGTACCTCCGTGGCTCGCAAGACCGGCATATCCGGTGAACTTCCAACTCCCGTCAGGGAGGAATTTTATTGGGAGAACCATTTCCAGAAGATGGTCAGAGTAGTATGCGAAGTCGTAGAACAGACAGTGTCCCAGACGAGCTCCTATGAATATACCGAGAAATGAATAAACAAACAGTCTGTTATAATCATCTTCTGACCATTTTCTTTTGTTGAATATTTTGTGTACAACAATACTTGCAGAAACAATGGCGATAATCCAGAATACGCTGTACCATCTGAGACTGAATCCCCCAAGAGTGAATATTACCGGGTCAGGATTCCAGTTTATATACATTAGATTCATAATTGCAGTCTGTTATTTCGCATATTTCTTTATCAGGTCTTCTGCCACTGTATCGCCCAGTTCTTTTGCCTTATTCAGGTTTTCCAGTCCCTTTTTCTTGTCTTTACCTTTAACCTGACAGTAGCCGAGCATGCGGTAAGCGTCTGCATTTTTAGGCTCCAGCGAAACAGCTTTTTCTAATGCGGCGATAGCCTCGTCAGTCTGGTTAAGACGGATATGTACACTGCCTTTCTCTGTCCAATATCCGGCATTCGACGGCTCCAGTTCTACGGCTTTGTTGATGTCGTTTATTGCCTGCTGATACATGCGGCATTGCATTTCTGCCTGTTGGCGTATGACATAAAATTCGGCAGATACCTGTCCCAGCATTGCGTCATAGAATGAATTATAGTCCAATACGGCTTCGCGATACATCTTTGCATCCGATTTTATTCGGGCGCGTTCAAAAAGGTATGGAGCGGCATCTTTTCCGTATGGTGTGTTGTAGTATGCTACAGCACTGTCCATCAGGGCTATGATTCCTTTTTTGTCGGCGTTTTCTACTAGTTCTCTAGCTTTAGCTGCTGAATAGAAAGTTGCGGCTGAGGCTAGGGGAGTCTTACATACATTTTCGTATGCAGTTGCCGCATTGCCATAGTCTTTCATTGCAAAGTATATGTCTCCCTGAACCTGATAATACAACCCTTCGCCGGAAACTGACAAAGCCTGGTTTATTTCGTCGAGCGCTCTTTTTAAAGTCCAGTCTGCTTTTTCCGGTTTTTTGGCGTTGCTTGCGTTGTAATTGTATATCAGTTTAGCTATGCTGTAATGTGCTTCAGCTTTATTTTCTGCTACATCTACAGTCTTTTTCAGGTTTTCCTCAACATTACTTATTAAGTCTTCTGAATTTTTGTCCATATAGTAAGTGGCGCGCCTCAGATATCCTTCCATATTATTTGGATACATCTTTATAAAATCGTTCAATATGGAGAGATATTCTTCCGGTTCAAGCTGTGATGACATCATGTAAAGGAAAACCAATGCTTGTGATTCGTCTTCCGGAAGTCCTTTCTTGATCTTTATGGATTTTAGTGTCGTGTCGCTGCCGGACAATGCGTTTATTGACAATCCTTTGGCGTAGTTTATTCCAAGCGCATAACTTTTCTTGTCTTCTGAGTCTGAATTTCTTTGAATCATTCCTATCACTTCACCGTTTTCGTTCATTAACGGACAGCTGACGTCTTTGGCTCCGGTACTCATTGACAATGTATAGTAGAATGAATTGTTCCCTATGGAATCAGTTTTTTGTATTGTACCCGAAATGCCGTTTAATGAGTTTTGTGTGGAATATGGCATTACATACACCTTGTCGTTTTCTTTTCCAGGAGTTGCTGCGATAGGAAGAGATTCTTGCTTCTTTGCGGCTTCAGTTCTGAAACGTACAACATCATACATGTCGTTTGCTCCCAAAATAAGTGTCACCGGCAGTTCTTTGCCGTCTGATGTGACAACGACTGCTTTATGCGCACCTTTGAAAAGACTGTAGTCTGATACTCCGGTTCCATTGGAGTCTATATAAAAACCGTTTCCGGTATTTAATATCTTATTGTCGGCATTATATGTTATAACTGAAAACACTGCCTTTCTGGCTTTCTTCGCCCATTTTGGTAGTTCTTGTGCCCATAAGCCGCTTATGCTCATGGCACATATGGTAATAAGTATTGTTTTTTTCATGATATCGTACTTGTATTATTATTCTTCAGTAGAGAAACCGCGTTGCTTTATGGCTTCGTATATAAGGATTCCTGCAGCAACCGAAACGTTCAGTGATTCTATTGTACCGAATAGCGGTATTTTTATCCATTCGTCGCAAAGGGCTAGATGTTCGTAAGGAACACCGGTATCTTCTGCTCCCATTATTATACATGTAGGTTTGCTGTAATCACCTTTGGTATAGTCATAATCGCCTTTTTCTGTAGCTGCAACTATGCTGAAACCGCTGTCCTTCAAAAACTTTATGGTGTTGGTGATATTGCTTTCACGGCATACCGGAATGGTGTGCAATGCTCCGGCAGAAGTCTTGATTGCATCCGCATTTACACTGACACTGTTTTTTGACGGTATTATGATGGCATCTACTCCGGCACATTCGCATGTACGGGCTATCGCGCCGAAATTGCGGACGTCAGTCAGTCCGTCAAGCAGTATTATCAATGGGTTTTTACCTTGCTCGAACAGGAATGGAACTATGTCTTCTGTCTTTTGGTATGTGATTGGTGATATGAATGCCACAACTCCCTGATGGTTCTTGCGGGTAATTTTGTTTATCCTTTCTACAGGTACTCTCTGTACAGGAACCTGAGTGTCCTTCAATGCTGCAAAAAGTTCTTTTGACAGTTCGCTCTGTATATCTTTCTTTACAAGGACTTTGTCTATCTCTTTTCCTGCCTGTATGGCTTCTATAACGGCTCTGACACCGAATATCATTTCATTTTTTTCAATCATATCTGTTTTGTCTAATTTTTTGTTTAATAATGGAATTAAAGTCCCAATAAAGACTTGGCATTGTTTCTTGCTGCTTCCGTCATTGTAGAACCGCTCAGCATATTCGCTATTTCGTCTATACGTTGTTCATCAGAAAGACGTATGATGTGGCTGTTTGTTCCTGTTTCGTTGTCCTCCTTGTACACCTTGTAGTGGGCATTGCCTCTGGCCGCTATTTGCGGCAGGTGTGTGATGCTCAGAACCTGTCTGTTCTGTCGTCCCATATCCTGCATAATCATGGCCATTTTCTCGGCAATTGAACCTGATACTCCTGTATCTATTTCGTCGAATATTATAGTCGGGAGTTTCACGGCACCGGCTATCATGGCTTTTAGCGAAAGCATCACTCTGGCTATTTCACCACCGGAAGCTATCGATGCTACGTTCTGCAATGTGCCGTTCTTGTTGGCAGAGAACAGAAAGTTTACAGCATCCATTCCATTTGTGTCCGGTTCCTTCTTATGGCAAATCTCTACAGCGAATTTTACGTTTGGCATTCCAAGTGGAATCAACAGTGACTCCATCTGCGATTGAATCTTGACTGCGCTTTCCTTACGCATGGCTGTAAGTGTTTCAGCTTTTCGTATTACGCTGTCGTACAACTTCTTCTTCTTGTTTTCCAGTTCCGATATGCGTTCGTCGGATGAAGTTATCATGTCGAGTTGCTGTCTGTAGTTTTCGGCTATTTCGATAAGTTCCGTGTCAGTCTTTACATGGTGTTTCTGCATCATTGAATATATCATGTTTAACCGGGAGTTGACGAACTCAAGTCTTGAAGGATTAAACTCTACAGACTCTTGCGCGTCGTCCATATCATGGGATATGTCTTTTATCTCAATATAGCAACTTTCAAGTCTTTCCTTCCACTCGTTGGCTTTTGCAAAAACCTTGCAAACTGTTTGCAAGGTATTTATACTGTCCTTGATAAGTGTCAGACATCCACCTTCATCACCGCCTATGTTCTGTGCCGAGCGGTAAAGTCCGGCCTTTATGTCTTCGGCGTGAGTAAGTGTCTCTGCTTCCTGTTCAAGTTCGGCCACTTCGCCTTCTTTCAACTCTGCTTCATCCAGTTGCTGAAGTTGGAACCTTATATAGTCTTCCTCTTTTCTTGTTTCTTCCGCTTTGGCTATACAGTCATCCAGTTCCTTGCATATTTTTCTGTACTCGCTGTATTCGTTCTGGTAGTCTGTCAGCTCCATTGTATCTTGTGCAAGTATATCCAGTATATTGAGCTGAAATCCTTCCTTGTTGATAAGCAGGTTCTGGTGCTGGCTGTGTACGTCAATCAACTTCTCTCCGAGAATTTTCATTTGTGCCAATGATGCCGGAGTATCATTTATGAATGCCCTGCTTTTCCCGTTGATGTTGACTTCTCTGCGAAGAATACATTCTTCGCTGTCGTATTCAATGTCGTTAGCCTTAAAAAACTCTTCCATGCCATACGAAGCTATGTTGAATTTTGCTTCAACTATGCATTTGTTAGCTCCGTTGCGTATTGCTTTTACGTCGGCTCTTTGTCCTAGAAGTAATCCTATTGCACCTAGTATGATGGATTTTCCTGCTCCTGTTTCTCCTGTTATGACAGAGAAACCAGGCTCGAACGCTATATCTAGTTTGTCAATCAGTGCGTAGTTCTGGATGAATATAGACTGTAGCATATATTATAATATTTCTGCCAAATGGTTTATTATGTCTGCGGCTACCTCTTTTTTGTCTTTGAGAGGAAATTCAGTTACACTGTTCTTGTCGATTATGGTTATTTTGTTTGTGTCATGCCTGAAACCTGCGCCCTTATCATTTAATGAGTTCAAAACTATGAAATCAAGGTTTTTTCTTTCCAGTTTGTCTTTGGCATGTTCTACCTCATCGTTGGTTTCCAGCGCAAATCCAACCATTATCTGGTTTTCCTTTTTCAACTTACCCAGTGCTGCCGCAATATCGTGTGTGGGTTTTAGTCTTAAAACCAAATCCTCCTTTTCACGTTTAATCTTCTGTTCAGACTGACTTTCTGGAGTAAAGTCAGCTACTGCAGCGCATAATATTGCCGCGTCGCTTCCTGTAAACTCCCTTACGGCAGCCTGATACATTTCTTCTGCACTCTCAACACTTATTTTCCTTATATTAGGATGTTTCTCGGTGATACTTACCGGACCGCTTACAAGAATTACTTCAGCTCCTCTTTCTGCACAGCATTCTGCCAGTGCATATCCCATTTTGCCGGATGAATAGTTGCCTATAAATCTGACAGGGTCTATCTTCTCGTATGTTGGACCTGCCGTAATCATTATTTTCTTTCCTTTAAGATCCATTCCTTCTGTAAAGAAGTTTTCCAGTACCTCTACTATCTTTTCTGGCTCTTCCATTCTTCCTTTGCCTACAAGGTGACTCGCAAGTTCACCTTCTGCCGGTTCAATGATGACATTGCCATACGATTTTAGAGTGTCAAGATTTTTTTGTGTTGACGGATGTGCATACATGTCAAGGTCCATTGCAGGAGCTACAAAAACAGGAGCTTTCATCGACAGGTATGTTGTAATAAGCATATTGTCGGCTATTCCGTTTGCCATTTTTCCTATTGTAGAAGCTGTGGCGGGAGCAATAACCATTGCGTCTGCCCATAGCCCAAGGTCAACGTGACTATGCCATGTACCATCGCGTCTAGCAAAAAACTCGCTGATTACAGGTTTGCTGGTTATGGTTGAAAGTGTGAGCGGCGTGATGAACTCCTTGCCTGCAGGCGTGATGACAATCTGTACTTCTGCTCCTTTTTTTATCAAAGCTCTGGCCAGCACTGCAGCTTTGTAGGCTGCAATGCTTCCAGTAATGCCCAATACTATTTTTTTACCTTTTATCATAAATACGTATCAAGGAGTTATTATTTTAACATTCCGGTTTCCCTCAGTCTGATTTTTGTCAGTACGTTTTTGGTATTGAGGGCAAAGTCACCGTTCATAATCCATCCGTAGTAACCTATGTCTTTTTTCAAGACCTCTGCAACAGGCATACCCTTGTATTTACCGAAGTTGAATACTTCAACATTATTGTCGTTGTAAACTATTCTTCCGGCAAAATCCACGTTCTTTGAATAGCTTGAATATTCAGACAAGAAGTTGATGTCGTTTTCAAGAGTGTCCTGATACATATCCAACTGTGCTTTAAGAACTTCGTAAGTCGCTCTTGTATCAGCCTCGGCTGTATGTGCATCTTCAAGATTTTTTCCGCAATAGAATTTGTATGCGGCCGACAGTGTACGCTGTTCCATCTTGTGATAGATTACCTGAACGTCTATGAATTTCCTTTTTGTCAGGTCGAGGTCTATTCCTGCCCTTAGAAATTCTTCCACTAGCACCGGAACGTCAAATCTGTTAGAATTGAATCCTGCTATATCAGCTCCTTCAAAGTCCTTGGCGATGTTTGTTGCCACTTCCTTGAAAGTAGGGCAGTCTGCTACGTCCTCGTCAGTTATTCCGTGAATAGCAGTAGAAGCTTCAGGAATGTGCATTTCAGGATTTATTCTTAGAGTCTTGCTCTCCTCATTTCCGTTTGGATATACTTTCAGATAGCATATTTCTACTATCCTGTCGCTTGTTATGTTTGTACCCGTAGTTTCCAGGTCGAAGAATATTATCGGGTTTTTAAGATTCAGTTTCATTATTTGTAAATTAATCGTTAAGCATCATTGGCATCAGCAGCATCAGCAAGTCTTCGTTTTCTTCCTGTTCTTCTGGAACGATAAGTCCGGCTCTTGAAGGATCGGCCAATTCAATAATTACATTCTGTGATGAGATATTGTTAAGAATATCTATAAGGAAAGATGATTTGAAGCCTATGCTCATCTCTTTTCCGTCGTACTGGCATACAAGTGTTTCTTCTGCTGATGTAGAGAAGTCTATGTCCTGTGCAGAAATTGTCATGCTGTTTTCTTTCAGGCTGAGTTTTATTAAGCTGCTTGCCTGTGACGAGAATACAGACACACGTTTCAGCGCGCTGATGAAAATGGCACGGTCAACGATGGCCTTATGAGGATTATTCTGTGGAATAACAGAATTGTAGTTAGGGTAGCGTCCTTCTATCAGTCGGCAAGTCATCTGGTAGTTCTCCATTGTGAACATTGCGTTCTTGTCGTCAAAGCAAATTTGTACGTCTCCCTGTTCTTTCGGAAGAATGTTCTTAAGGATATTTGACGGCTTTTTAGGGAGGATAAACGCAGCCTTTTCGTTACCTGTAGATGCGAACGATTTATTGCGTACCAGTTTGTGACCGTCTGATGAAACCAGTGTCACATCCTGCTGGCTTATATCGAAATATATACCGTTCATTACAGGTCTCAGTTCATCGTCGGCTGTGGCGAAAATACATCTGTTTATACCTGTAAGCATAACGTCTGCCGCCATTGTAAGATTTACCACTTCAGTACCCATTTGTTTTGGCAATGGATATTCGTCGCCGTTCTGAGCCATCATGCTGTATTTACCGTTAGGGTATTTTACGGTAATTTCCATCGTATCAGTATTGATATTGAAGTTCAATGGTTGTTCAGGATTTTCTTTCAGGGCTTCAAGTATGGTTTTTGAAGAAATGGCGAATTTGCCTTCACCTTCGTATTCGCTAACTTCAATACTTGTTGACAGTGTAGTTTCGCTGTCCGACGCTGTCATTGTTATAGTTCCATCGTTTAACTCGATCAAGATACAGTCCAATATAGGAAGTGAGTTCTTTGAATTGATAACACGGCTGATAGCCTGTAAATGGCTGAATAATGTTGTACTTGAAACTAAAAATCTCATGATTGATATTATATTTAATTGTTTTTTAATTATTGTTTCTGCTTAAATTTATTTACAATAAACTGTAAATAATCAAATGCCAAAGTTACAAAAAAGATTGTTTTGGCTAAAGCAATTACATGATAAAAATACTTTTTGCCGGATAAAAAATATTGCGAAAAATTAGTTCACTTCTGTAGAAAAGAGTAATTTCGTGACCTAAAATCAAATAGAAAATTTAATATGGAAATAACAGGAAGAATTATTGCTGTTCTTGAGCCTCGTGGCGGTGTTTCCAAGTCGGGAAACAACTGGAAGGTTCAGGAGTATGTTTTGGAGACTAACGAACAGTATCCACGTAAGATGTGTTTTGATGTGTTTGGTGAAGATAAAATCCAGCAATTCAATATACAGGCAGGTGAAGAACTCACAGTTTCGTTCGATATAGACGCCCGTGAGTGGCAGGGCAGATGGTTTAACAGTATCAGAGCATGGAAGGTAGAAAGGGTGGCTCAGAATGCAGGTATGCAGCCTCAGCCGGCTGATTATTCTTTCCCTCCGGTTTCATCGGCTCCGGTACCTCCTGCAGACTTCTCGGCTACAGACGAAAAGGATGATTTGCCATTCTGATAATAAGGAATTTATAACGAGAAACAGCCATATCGCATTTCATTTTGAAGTATTGCGATATGGCTGTTTTCTATTTTATTACAAGATTACTTTATGAATTCATACTGAGCAGGAACTCTTCGTTGTCTTTTGTCTTTTCAAGTCTGTCTTTTACGAAGTCCATTGCTTCTACAGGGTTCATGTCTGACAGATACTTACGAAGAATCCACATTCTGTCGAGTGTAGTCTTGTCAAGCAGCAAATCGTCGCGGCGTGTGCTTGACGCTACTATGTTCACTGCAGGGAATATACGCTTGTTGCTCAAGTTTCTGTCAAGCTGCAGCTCCATGTTTCCTGTACCCTTGAATTCTTCAAAAATCACTTCGTCCATCTTTGAACCGGTATCGATAAGAGCTGTGGCGATGATTGTGAGCGAGCCACCGCCTTCTATGTTACGTGCGGCTCCGAAGAAGCGTTTAGGTTTATGGAGTGCGTTTGCATCGACACCACCCGACAATACTTTACCTGATGCCGGAGATACAGTGTTGTATGCACGTGCCAGACGTGTGATTGAATCGAGGAATATTACTACATCGTGTCCGCACTCTACCATGCGTTTTGCTTTTTCAAGAACTATTCCGGCAATTTTCACATGACGTTCTGCTGGTTCGTCGAAGGTAGAAGCTATCACTTCCGCTTTTACGCTGCGTGCCATGTCTGTAACTTCTTCAGGGCGTTCGTCTATAAGAAGCATTATCATATATACTTCCGGATGGTTTTCGGCTATCGCGTTTGCGATGTCCTTCATAAGAATAGTCTTACCTGTCTTAGGCTGTGCTACGATGAGCGCACGCTGACCTTTTCCGATAGGGGAGAACATGTCAACCACGCGTGCCGAGAGATTATCATTGTATCCCTTGCACAGTTTGAATTTTTCATCAGGGAAGAGTGGTGTCAGGTGGTCAAACGGTATGCGGTCGCGTACCAATGCCGGGTCTGCACCGTTTATCTTGTTTATTTTTACGAGAGGGAAATATTTCTCGCCTTCTTTAGCCGGGCGTATTGTTCCTTCCACTACGTCACCTGTTTTCAGACCGAATGATTTTATTTGTGACTGTGATACGTAGATATCGTCTGGCGATGACAGGTAGTTATAATCGGAAGAACGGAGGAAGCCATATCCGTCAGGCATTATTTCCAATACTCCGGAACCTGATATGATATCCTCAAAATCGTATATCTTTTCTGCAGGTTTTGCAGGTTGTTGCTGCTCTTGAGGTTGTTGGGTTGCATTTTCTGCTGTCTGTTGCGATTCTTCCGGTGCCGGTAGTTTGGCCTGCTGTACTGCAGGAAGTTGTATATTCTGTTGCTGGGTTGTTTCAGCAGGCTGAGCGGCATTCTGTTGCTTGTTGTTCTGTTGCTGTTTGCCGTTCTGCTGTTGCTTGTTGTTAGCGGCCTTGTTTTGCTGCTGTTTTTTGTTGTTCTTTTTCTGTTTCTGCTGGAATTTGTTTTCATTCTGCTGCATTACAGGAGGTTCCACTTTTGTGGCCTCAAATTTTCCGAGCAGTTCAGTAGGAATTTCAAATTTTTCAGATGGAAGGTCTTCGATAGGAATAAAATCATCACCGCCTTTCAGGTCAAGTGGTGGAAGTTCCATATCATCGTCGTCGATTAATACCGGTACAGGTATTTCTTTTTCTTTCTTTTTGCCTTTCTCAGGAGCTGTTTCCTTTTTCTCTTCCTGAGCCTGATTATTGGCAGCGTTTTCTTTTTCTTTTGTAGTCTTGTTTTTTGAGCCCGGTTTTCTGCCTCGTTTAGCCTTAGGCTTTTCTTCTGTATTTACAACCGGTTGTTGACTTACTTCCTCGTTAGTGATTTCTTTTTTATTTTCTTCGTTTTCCTTTGATAATGTCCTGGTCTGTATAACAGGAGTGTTTGCTTCCAGTTTCAGTGCCTTGTCTTTGGTTGCTGTGTAAACTTTGTCCCCTTCTTTTTTTACGCTGATTCTGGCTCTTTTCTTTGTTTGCCCGTCGTTTGCTTTTTGAGACGCGCTTTTTATGGCTTGTTCGTCAAGAATCTTATATACAAGTTCTTCCTTTTTCAGTGAACTTGTTTTTTTAAGACCCAACTCTTTGGCTATTTCTTGCAGTTCGGACAGGCCTTTTTCATTTAATTGTATGATATTATACATATGAGTTGTGTATAAATGTTATGTTAATATATTATCCAAAAAAACTCATACATGGTGGCATATACATATGATTGACGGATGTATATACTTTATGTATAATCCTTTTGTGAATTTATTGCACTAAATAATGACTTATAGATTTTTTGTTGGGAAAATTGTGTTGTATTAATGATAATACATATTCTTACTGAGTACAAAAATACTGCTTTTTTATTATGTTTACAAAGTTTTTTGCTTGTTTTTTATCTGTTGTTTGTATGAAATCGGGATTTTGTGGTAATTTAGCACTCGAAAAACTGAAATTTAAATAAAAATAGATTATGAAGAAAGTTATTTTTACAGAAAAGGCACCTGCTGCCATTGGCCCATACAGCCAGGCGATAGAGGCAAACGGAATGATATTTATGTCAGGACAGATACCGGTAAATCCTGCTACTGGAGTTTTTGTTGAAGGTGGTATTGTGGAACAGACAACACAGGTGTTTGAGAATATAAAGAA
>JAHLFB010000012.1 GCA_018884025.1 Candidatus Phocaeicola faecipullorum | reverse complement strand
GCTTTTTTTCGGTATGCTTTTTTTATCTCATCCGCTGTGGCCGTCTTTTCCACGCCAAGCACTTCGTAGTAATCTCTTTTTGTAGCCATATCTGCTATGTGGTTTTATTGTTATTGAGCAACTACCACTTTAGCGTGGCGTATAACTTTATCATTCAGTTTGTATCCTGTTTGTACACAGTCGAGCACTTTGCCTTTCTGTCCGTCTTCTGTGGCTGGTACAAGTGCTATTGCTTCGTGGAAGTCTGTATCGAATGATTCTCCTACAGGTTCCATTTTTACCAAGCCTTCGTGTTCAAGATTTTTCAGGAATTTCTGATGTATGAGATCTATACCTTCGTACATAGCTTTTACATCTTCTGCTTTTTGCATATTCTGCAGGGCACGTTCCAAATCGTCCAATATTGGAAGAATAGCGGAAATAGCTTTTTCACCGCCGTTTTTTATCAATTCAGCTTTTTCTTTCAGTGTACGTTTGCGGTAATTGTCAAATTCTGCAGACAGACGCAGATATTTGTCTTTGTAATCTTCAAGGGCTTGTTTTGTCTCTTCAAGTTCTTTAGCTACTTTTTCTTCATCCGAAAGTTCAGCCTCTTTTTTTTCATTGACATTTTCGTTTGAAACAGATTCTTCTGCTTGGGTTTCTGGTTTCTGTTGCTGATTTTCAGTTTCCTTCAATATTTCTTCTTCTTGATTCTTTTTCTGATTTGTATCCATGTCTTTATGTTGTTTTTTTATTATTAATCTTAATATGCCGGGCATAACTCACAGCTTTTTTGCACTACTACAAAAATCGTGCCTTTATGCGTAAACCTGGTAAAACAGGTGCAAAATTACTAAAAAACTGACATACTGACACACATTAACATATAAAATACCTCATTTTCGGAGTGATATACATTCACTTACGTTGTATATTATGTGAATATTCAGTACCTTTGTACAGAAATTTCGGAATAACATAAATAAAATAGGTATAAATCTTTTTAAGTGATGAGTCCGTAAACATTTGCAGCGGTACTTTGAACTTGAAAACAAATGAACTTACAAATTAGTAAAAATGATTACAGTTTCTAATGTAGCCGTTCAATTCGGTAAAAGAGTATTGTACAACGACGTGAATATGAAGTTCACGAACGGTAATATCTATGGTGTGATAGGAGCTAACGGTGCTGGTAAGTCAACTTTTCTGAAAGTGATTTCCGGTGAACTTGAGCCTACCAAAGGAAGTGTTACTTTAGGACCGGGTGAACGCCTTTCTGTGCTTAGTCAGGACCACTTCAAATTTGATGAGCATACCGTGCTTGATACAGTTCTCATGGGGCATACTGTGCTTTGGGACATAATGAAACAGCGTGAGGCGCTTTATGCAAAAGAAGAATTTACCGATGAGGACGGTATAAAAGCGGCAGAACTAGAAGAAAAATTTGCAGAACTAGAAGGCTGGAATGCGGAAAGCGATGCTGCCATATTACTTAGTGGACTAGGAATAAAGGAAGACAAGCACTATATGCTGATGGGCGACCTCAGCGGTAAAGAGAAAGTGCGTGTCATGTTGGCACAGGCTTTGTTTGGAAATCCTGATAATCTGCTTCTTGACGAGCCTACAAATGACCTTGATATGGAGACTGTTACATGGCTTGAAGAGTATCTTTCAAATTTCGAACATACTGTCCTTGTGGTGAGTCACGACCGTCACTTCCTTGATTCTGTTTGTACTCATACAGTAGATATAGATTTCGGTAAAATTAATTTATTTGCCGGAAACTATAGTTTCTGGTATGAATCAAGTCAGCTGGCACTTCGTCAGCAGCAGAACCAGAAAGCTAAAGCTGAAGAAAAACGTAAAGAACTTGAAGAATTTATACGTCGTTTCTCTGCCAATGTCGCTAAATCAAAGCAGACTACCAGTCGTAAGAAAATGCTTGAAAAACTTAATGTTGACGAAATCAAGCCGTCTTCGCGTAAATATCCTGGAATTATTTTCACAATGGAACGTGAACCGGGTAATCAGATTCTTGAGGTTTCCGGATTGCGTGCCGTAACAGATGATGGAGTTGTATTGTTTAATGACGTAAACTTCAATGTAGAGAAGGGCGACAAGATTGTGTTCCTAAGTCGTGACCCGCGTGCCATGACTGCACTTTTTGAAATAATAAACGGCAACCGTAAGGCGCAGGCAGGACATTATAACTGGGGAGTGACAATTACTACAGCATATCTTCCGCTTGACAATACCGATTATTTCAATTCTGATTTGAATCTTGTTGACTGGTTGAGCCAGTACGGACAGGGCAACGAAGTGGAAATGAAAGGTTTCCTTGGCCGTATGCTGTTCTCAGGCGAAGAAGTGCTGAAGAAAGTGAACGTACTTTCGGGAGGTGAAAAGATGAGATGTATGATAGCACGTATGCAGTTGCGGAATGCCAACTGTCTGATTCTTGATACTCCTACCAACCATTTGGATTTGGAATCAATTCAGGCTTTCAATAATAACCTGAAACAGTATAAGGGTAATGTATTGTTTGCATCGCATGACCATGAGTTTATACAGACTGTTGCAAACCGTATCATAGAACTTACACCTAACGGTATAATTGACAAGATGATGGAATATGATGAATATATTACTTCCGATCATATTAAAGAGATGCGTGCCCGCATGTATGGTGATAAATAAGCTCGCTTTTGTGTGGCATTTGTAATGCCCGATATAACTCAAATACCCGGTGACGGCTGTTGATGCCGGTTCACCGGGTATTTTTTTGTTACCATATTATAGTGTAATTGGTATTGCTGTAATCTTGTATTCTGGTCGTTTCATTAATACGTTATAGCTTTGAAAACAGGTATGCCTCCTTGTTCGTCCTGATTGAACGCATACCATATATGACTGTCACCTGATCCGGTAGGCAACTTGCATAAGCGCATCTGCTCATTATATTTACCGAATATCACTTCCCAGCTATCCGGTGGGGTGACATGTTTTGTTCTTATCATTTCTGCAGGTTCTTTCTTTAGTGACATTCCCGCTTCAATCCATGCCTGTGTAGCGTCAAGAGTATATTCTGGATAATACTGCTTACAGAATTTGTAAATAATTATTCCTCTTCTTTCCAATCCCATCGGCTGGTCTATCACTCCTATATCTGTAAGATGTTTTAAGAAGATATTCAAGAAATCATCTTTATCCACAATAAGTTTGCGTGTCAGTTTCTGCCATGCCTTGGCATTATAGAAACCGTCAAGAAGTCGTGATAGAAGTCTGGCTGTCTGAAGTTCATCGGATGAAATATCGTTAGTCTCTAGTACCTCGTATGGTGGAAGTGGTGAGTATTTTATTCCCAGTTCTTCCGCTCTCCTTCTCATTTCTGTACCAGGAAGCAATTTCAGCGATTCAAGTTGTATTTCTCCGGCATTAAACGAGGCCAAAGTGCGTACATCTTCAAATATCTCTTGCAGATGATAGTGGGGGAGTCCTGCTATAAGATCTGCATGGGTTTCCATATTCTCAAGAGAACACAGGAATTTCAATCCCTCAAGTGCATCTTGCAATTTGCCTGCACGTTTACTTGTTGTAAGTACAATTTCTCTCAGACTTTGTATTCCCGCTTCAAGATGAAGAAGCCCTTTGGGCATTGTTTTCAATTCATTTTTCAGTTCTTCAGAAAGTAATGCGGGATGTATTTCCAGATGGAAGTTCATATCCGGGTATTCACGAAACAGTGAGAGAAGCCCCTTTGCGTGACGTGTATTATAGTTGAACGTACGGTCAAGTACGCGTATGTTTCTTATTCCGTGTTCATGGATTATTTTTATTCTTTCTCTTATCGTTTCAGGAGGTAAGTTGCGTACAGGTTTTTCCCCACCGCTTACACAGAATGCACAAGTGTTGAAACATCCTCTTGTAGTTTCCAGTTGTACAAATGGCTTTTCCCAGTTGAACAGTTCGCTTTTTTCAGGATATTCCAGTGAGGAGAAATCTGCCACTCTGGCAATACCATTGTCGTGATACTCTCCGTTTGAATCAATGTAACACAGTCCCGGTATGTCTTTCCATTTTTCCTTGTCGTTATGACAGTTAAGCCACATAGGAAAATTTTCCTCGCCTTCTCCGCGGAATACACACTCCACGAAGTCGTTTTTCATGAGGAATCTTTTGTTTTCACCAAGGAATTCCGGTCCTCCGAGAATTATCATGCATTCAGGTTTCAGTGCTTTTATGCGGCATAATATGTGCATTAATGCTTCATGGTTGAAAAGCCAGCATGTTGCCGCTATTATGTCCGGACAATGCTTGTATATCTCGCCTGCTACCATTCCCGGATTTTCGTTTATTGTGGCAGAAACTTTAATCCATGATATGTCTTTTCTTGCTGCCACCTGTGCATGGAGTGCCGGTAGAGCAAGCGATGAATGTGCGTACGAACTGTTTAAATCCAGCCAGAGTAATTTCATAAACCTGTTTTTATGATAAAAAAAGCGAAGAACCAATAGCCAGTATCCCTGACATAATGATTCTTCGCTGATATAATACTATAATTTATGCGAATTAAATCAAATACTGAGAGCTGATAGACTCGTTAGTCATCACACGGCGTATTGTTTCTGCAAACATGTCAGCTATTGACAATTGTTTAACTTTAGCACAACGGTTTGAATACGGAATACTGTCTGTGAATACTATTTCTTCCAGCTGTGAGTTCTGTACACGTTCAGAAGCAGGTCCTGACATTACGCAATGCGAAGCGATAGCTCTTACGGATTTAGCTCCGGCTTCTTTCATGATGTCGGCAGCTTTTGTGATAGTTCCGGCTGTATCAACCATGTCATCGATAAGAACAACATCTTTATCCTTAACATCACCGATAATCTGCATTGAAGCTACTACATTGGCTTTTTCGCGTGTCTTGTGGCAAAGTACCAAAGGTACATCCAGGAATTTGGCATATGTGCTGGCACGTTTTGAACCACCTACGTCAGGAGTTGCTATTACGAGATTATCCAATTTCAGTGATTGGATGTATGGAGCAAATATTGTTGATGCGTAAAGATGGTCAACTGGAATATCAAAGAAACCCTGTATCTGGTCAGCATGAAGATCCATTGTAATCAGACGGTCTATACCTGCTACGCTTAATAAGTTTGCAACCAATTTTGCGCCAATTGACACACGTGGTTTGTCCTTACGGTCCTGGCGTGCCCATCCGAAATATGGAACAACTGCTATGATACTTTTTGCTGATGCACGCTTAGCAGCATCAATCATAAGGAGTAACTCCATCAGATTGTCTGAATTAGGAAATGTTGACTGAATCAGGAATACGTGTTGTCCACGAATTGATTCTTCGTAAGAAACGGCGAATTCGCCATCAGCGAAGTGAGTAATGTTCATGTTTCCCAATTCGCATCCTAAACTGTTGCAGATTTTTTCTGCCAAGTATCTCGAATTTGTTCCTGAGAATACTTTAAAAGGTGATTGTACGTTCATTGTAAATAGATATATTGCCTTGATTTGTTTTGCAAAGTTATACCATTTATATAAGTAAGGCAAACGTTTTACAGAAAAAATACAATAAGTATTAATCCGCAAGACGTTTCAACTTCTTGAAATGTTCTATCAGTTCTTGGTAATTGTTGTCAAAATTATGATTGAATTTAGACCATAGTCCACCCATTATGGCGGCGCCACCAAATCCGAAATCTTTTACACGCAGGATATTTTCTTCGTCTATACCGCCCAGAGCAATGACTTTTTTGTCTATAATGTCAGCTTTTACAGCCTCACGAATTGCTTCAGGAGTGAATTTTGAAGTGTATCCTTCTTTGGAAATGCTGTCGAAAATCGGACTTAGGAATACGTAGTCGCATGTCTTTTTGTCTTCCTGTACTTCTTCAAGAGTATGACAGGAAGCACTTATGTGACCTGTATAATTGTCCGGTGCAATAGGATTTCGGCTGTTAAGGTGTATTCCTTTCAGCTTATATTCATTGCACAAATAGAAATTGTCATGGATTACTATCTTTTTATGGTATTTTTCCGGAATAAGTGTAAGAAGCCTTTCTGCGTAAACCGCTTCTGTATCCGGCTTGCGAAGATGCAATGTGTCTAGTCCTTCCTCGAAGAGTGCGTTTAGTATTTGGTCTTCCTCGACAAAGTAATCTGGGGTTGTTATCAATATCAGTTTCATGTGTCTAACACTAAATCTGAGTGCAAAGTTAGTAACCTCTTTGTAATATTCCTAATCTTTATAGTAAAATCGTATTCGTTTGCAGTGTTTTCAGGTCGATATACCATAGTTTGCCTGCAAGAATTTCTCCAAAACCGCAAATTATCTTGATAACTTCGTTTGCCTGCACGCAGCCTACCAGACCGGGGGTAACTCCAATTACTCCTTTCGGAGGGGCTGGCATTGACAGCATTTCTTCCTCATCCGGAAACAGGTCTCGATAGTTTTTCCCGCCATGATAGTTGAACACGGATACCTGCCCATCGAAAGCTCTAATTGCACCATAAACATACGTTTTCCCTAACTTGACGCAAGTGTCATTTATTATGTAACGGGTTTTGAAATTATCACAGCCATCGACAACTATATCGTATTTGCCGATTATCTCTTCGGCATTCTCTTTTGTCAGACGTGTGGCGTATGCATCTATTTTAATCTGACTGTTCAGGGCATTGAGTCTTTTCTGTGCCTGTACAGCTTTAGGCAGACCGACTTCTGTTTCTGAATATAGGACTTGTCTTTGCAGATTGCTTTCGCTCACCACATCATCATCTATCAAACCTATATTCCCAACTCCGGCACCCGTCAGATACAGCGCTATGGGCGAACCAAGACCGCCAACGCCTACGATAAGTACCTTTGCGTTCTTTAGTTTCTCCTGTCCGCTTTCACCGAGTTCGGGTAGAATGATTTGTCTGTTATATCTTTCCATTTTTATATTTAAAAGTATTTTATAATGTATGTGACTTATTAATTATAGAATTTTAGTTGTTTTCTATTATGTATGATATTAATAGTCTTAATTTACTTAATGGATGTTCGGGAAACATATCATCAAAATCTTTTTTCTCTGACAAATTCATAGGTGTACCATAACAAAATTCATTATTGTAAGGGTCTTTACTCCAATTAGTATATGTGTTATTATCTTTATCAAATTCAATCCATTTGTTTTTTATGGCAATATTGAATATAGTTGAATCTCGTTTGCCGATTAAACTTTGTTCGGAGAATTGTCCTTGAATACAAATATTATCATTATTTTTTACAATATGCATTGTTATAATATAGCTTGTTCCCAGTTGTGTATGATAGTCTTTAACTATTGTATATACAAAATGATTTTTATCTTTTGTAATACCATTGTTTACTTCTATTAATCCTTGATTCTCATTTAATATAGTATGTATTTTATCTATTATTGAGGAGTTACTATCCATTGGCATGACTTCATTATTTTGTATGTTGAAAATTGAAATTATACCTACATAAAAGTCATTACCAATACCATAAGTTTTTGAATCTATTCTGTCCTCTGGTAAAGATTCCAACAATCTAAAATTTTCAGGAATGTTAAGTTGTAAGTTCATAATTCATATTAGTTTTTATTTAAGGTACATGCTTCTTTCCCTAAAATTTCTTTAATCCTTTGTTCCTTTGCAACAGCTGTTTTCTGTAAAATATCAATAGGCAATACTTTTATAATTGACCAAACAAAATTATCTCTTGCGTAGTTAAGGTCTTCTTTTAATAAATTCTCTAATTCAACATTATTTCCGTGTCCGTTTGTTTCTGCATATCTTTTCCATCTTCCCCATAATCCCTCTTTACCATAAGATGAACCAACGTATAGTTTACCAGTTTTTCTGTCAGATATAACATATATGGCATTTATAGAAGACAACATTTGTTTCCATGATGAATATTCTTTGTCTATAATTATATTTTTAAGTTGTGAAAGTGTAAGGGATACATTGTCATAACCAGGAAATAAATAATCATATCCGGGAATGATTTCGATAACGTCTTTATCATTTTTTGAATTTAACCATTGATGCCATGAAAGAGTAGATTTTCCCCAATCTATTTTTACTTTTTCTTTTAGTTCGTCAAACCCTTCAACTTCTGTAATTATATAATGGAAATTATCTCCATTCTTTTCTGATTTGCCATGTACTTTATAAACCCCTATAAACCTTGCGGTCTTACTGTTTTCTCCTATAAATGAAACTATATAATCTACATTCTTAAAGACATCCTTATGCTGTTCTGCCTGATACTCTAAAAATTTATTTTTATCGTTTCTGTACCAAATATATGGATTGCCCTCTACAACTTCTTCTTTTATTGTTTTTGATGGGCGATTATCTTTATGACGGACTAATTTTATTCTTTTTCCTATAAGTTCTTTGCTTCTTAATTCCAATAGTTCTTTAATAGTAATTATAGCCATAGCATATTATTTTAAGTTTACTTGGTCTAAAAATAAAGATAATGTCCGAATATGCCAAATTTAATTTCCTATACTTTATAGAAAGACGTATTAACATTGGCAATCAGGGTTTGATATTATGCTAATACGTCTTTGATGATTTCAGATATTAATATTTACCTATCATATCGAACGATGCATCCCAGTCTTTCCATACCGGTTCACGTCCCAATGCTTTTAAAGCTTTGTCTATTTCTACGGCTGTGCGTTCATCGCTTACATGGAATTGCTCCAGTGCCTGAGGATATGTGTAGTAACCTCCTGGTTCGGTCTTGCTTTCAGCACTCATAGTTGTAACTCCGAGTGAGGCCATATTGTCGCGGATATGTGCCGGCTCGCGTGTAGAGTAGGAGATATCCACATCGTGGTCGAATATACGCATAGCGAAAGTAACCTGAGCCAGCTCCTTGTCGCTCATTATGACGTTAGGCTGGAAACCTTCGTTTTCTGCCGGACGCATACGCGGGAAATTCACACTGTATTTGGTCTTCCAGTAATGCTTCTGCAGATAGCGAAGATGGTATGCCATCATGGTTACGTCTGTACGCCAGTCTTCAAGCCCGATAAGTACACCCATACCTATGGAGTGAACTCCGGCCTGTCCCATACGGTCAAAACCGTTTACACGCCATTCGAATTTCGATTTCATACCTCTTGGATGGTAGATATTGTATCTGGCTTTGTTGTATGTCTCCTGGAAACAGATAACTCCGTTCAATCCGTGTGTAACCAGCTCGGCATATTCCTCAGTCTTAAGAGGCATTACCTCAATCTTAAGATTTGAGAAATAAGGTTTTGCCAGATCAAGTGCTTTGGCTATGTATGGAACACCTGCTTTTGCCGGATTTTCACCTGTTACAATAAGCAGATTTTCGAACGGGCCAAGTTTCTTTATGGCTTTATATTCGTTCTCTATTTCCTCTGGTGTAAGTATGGTACGTGCCATAGGGTTGCTAATGTGGAATCCGCAGTACACACATGAGTTTGTACATGAGTTTGTTATGTACAATGGTATAAACATAGACATTGTACGTCCGAAACGTTCCTCAGTATATTTCTTGCTGAGTCTCGCCATCGGTTCAAGATATTTTTCGGCAGCCGGTGAAATGAGTGCCATAAAGTCATCTACATCGCAGTGATTTTTACCGAGAGCACGTATAACGTCTGCCTCGGTCTTGGAGTAGATGGCTTTGGTCGTTTCCTCCCAGCTTATTTTTTCAAGTTCGTCACTAAACATGTTGGATAATTAATAATTAAAAATTAATAATTAAGAATTAAATGTTGCTGTCAGTCAAATTATTGTTTTTGATGTTTGACTTACAGGATTTTATTATGCTTACCAATAATTTGATAATTTCATTACAATCTGCATCTATTGATAAATATGAAGCTTTGTCAATGTAGTTAGATTCAGACAGTAACAGAAGCCAATAGCTTGTTTCATTGGCTTCTTTCAGCGCAATATGCAGTTTGTGAATGAAGTCGTTTTTACTTTCGGCAAATTCCGCTTCTTTTATTAATGCTCCTATTGCTGTACCGCTGCGTAACAACTGCTTTGACATTACCTGTTCTTTCTTTTCAGTAGAAAGAAACTGGTATGCTTTTATTATTCTTAAAGCAAATTGTACAGATTTATTATCAATTAAATTGTCAGTACTCATATTTATTTGTGATAATATGGGTGAATACTATTCTAATGAAAATAGGATACAATATGTAAACATCCACCCATTATTAATTTTTAATTCTTAACTTTTAATTGATTTAAGATCGCGACTTAATTTCATCGCGCAGAAGTTAGGACCGCACATAGTACAGTATTCACCATCAGTATGGCGTCCTTCGTTGAAATATTCAAGGGCACGGTCCGGGTCCAGTGAAAGATGGAACTGGTCGCGCCAGCGGAATTCGTAGCGGGCCTTGCTGAGGGCGTTGTCGCGAATCTGTGCTCCAGGATGTCCTTTTGCAAGGTCGGCGGCATGAGCGGCAATCTTGTATGTGATTACACCTGTACGTACATCCTCGCGGTTAGGCAAGCCGAGGTGTTCCTTTGGAGTCACATAGCAGAGCATTGCAGTGCCAAGCCATCCTATCTGGGCAGCACCGATAGCTGATGTGATATGGTCGTAACCCGGAGCGATATCTGTTACAAGCGGGCCAAGGGTGTAGAATGGAGCATTGTGGCACGACTTGATTTGGCGTTCCATGTTCTCCTGTATCTTGTGCAAAGGTACATGTCCCGGTCCTTCGATGAATGCCTGTACGTTCTTGTTCCATGCACGGAGTACAAGTTCTCCCAGTGTATCGAGTTCTGCAAACTGAGCCTCGTCGTTGGCATCATAGATTGAGCCGGGACGGAGACCGTCGCCCAATGAAACCGCTACGTCATACTGTGCGAGGATATCGCAAATCTCGTCGAAATGCTCATAAAGGAAAGACTCCTTATTATATATCTTACACCATTTGCTCATGATACTTCCGCCACGGCTCACGATACCGCAAAGACGCTTATCAGCAAGGTGTACATTGTGCAGACGAATTCCGGCATGGATAGTGAAGTAGTCAACACCCTGTTCGCACTGTTCTATCAGTGTGTCCTTATATATCTCCCAATTGAGGTCTTCTACCTTACCGTTTACTTTCTCCAAAGCCTGATAGATAGGCACAGTACCTACCGGAACAGGGCAGTTGCGTACAATCCATTCGCGGGTTTCGTGGATGTTTGCACCTGTAGAAAGGTCCATCAGAGTGTCGCCACCCCATTTGCAGCTCCACACAGCCTTGTCCACTTCCTCATCAATGCTTGAAGTAGTGGCAGAGTTACCTATGTTGGTATTTATCTTCACGAGGAAGTTGCGTCCTATAATCATAGGTTCCGATTCCGGGTGATTGATATTGGCAGGCAATACGGCACGTCCGGCAGCAATCTCGTCGCGTACAAATTCCGGAGTGATATATGTTTCGATACCTAATTCGCGGCAGTTCATGTTCTCGCGGATGGCTACATATTCCATTTCAGGAGTTACGATACCCTGCTTGGCATAGTACATCTGAGTACAGCACTTACCTTCCTTGGCACGGTATGGCAATGCGATATGCTCAAAACGGAGATGATCGAGCGACTTATCGTCACGGCGCATCTTTCCGTATTCTGAAGTGATTGAAGGCAACTGTTCCACATCGCCGCGTGATGTAATCCAGCTCTCACGCATACGTGGCAATCCTTTCTTCAGGTCAATCTCAATATTAGGGTCGCTGAAAGGACCGCTTGTATCATATATATATACAGGGGCGTTCGGTGTCATCACTTTCTCTCCGTCAACGATGTTGACAGTAGGAGTGAGGTTTACTTTCTGCATACCTACTTTAATGAAAGGGAACATTGTGCCTTGCATGTAGGCTTTTTCTGCATGGGCGTATGCTTTTTTATCTTTTTCCTTGTCCATGTAAATTGTAAAGTTTATTCGTTTAAGAATGAAGTTAAAGGAGATGAAGCAGAAGCTACAAGATAGTCAGCCTGAATGCCTAGTCCTGCTTCGTAAGCGCGGCGACCGGCGATGACAGCTTCCTTGAATGCTATGGCCATTTCCACAGGATTACCAGCAACAGCAATAGCTGTATTTACAAGGCAGGCTGCTGCACCCATTTCCATAGCTTCGGCGGCATGGCTCGG
>JAHLFB010000114.1 GCA_018884025.1 Candidatus Phocaeicola faecipullorum | reverse complement strand
CCTTCCTCGCTGCCTACCAACAGGGTGGCGTCTTCGCGGGCATCGTAGTCATCGCTTGCAGCAGATGAGGGGACGACTACACACGACGCCGAATGTCCGCGGGATGTTGCGGTAAGGCGAAGTTGGTTGGGAGCTGTATAAGTGGAACGACTTCCCTCACCTTGTACCAACATATCTTCATTCAAATAAATTCGAAGTTCAGTAAGCATAGAATCCGTTTGCAAGAATACAGCCTCCATTGGAGCAATTCGTTTTGACTGTAACTCTTCTTCAGTATAAGAGTCATAAGTCTCTCCATTGAAAATCTTAACTCCTGCCACATCCGGATTTGCAGCGAGAAGAGCATCCAAACGAATGTGCGACATTACCGGATTACCAAACAAGAACAATGTACCGTTATTTTCACGGGTAAGTGAAATACCTTCCCAAAGATTTGCATTCGTATTGGCATCTATCCAAAGTTTTCCTATATAATCATTATTCCGATTTATGCCATTGCCACTCTCTGCACTGCTATGAAGTTGATTACCGCTTTTATCATAATAATGGTAAACTGTGTACGATTTCGGGAAATGGAAAATATAAGGATTATCATCAGAAGGGGCAGACGCTCCATCTTCACCTACCCGCATGGCAAACCCTTGTCCTTCTGTATAATGGGTTTCTATAGCGTTGAAGCTTCGTGACCAATCTGGTTGGTCTATTTCAACAATTCGCAAATCGTTTGTATTATAATCCCCAGCCGACCTGGAAAGAAAGGATTCGTTTCGGACTTCTTGATTCCAAAAACGCTGGTAAATAAGCGGCTGTATCCGTTGTTCTTGATAAGCTGTATTATCTGCTGCATCTCCGATAACTTTAAAGAAATTGTCGAACGCATTATTTCTCCAACCTTCCCATGTTTCCCTATTTGCTGGAATGAACATATCACCTGTAATCGTTTCTTTCAAAGGAACAGACACCAATTGATAAGAACCCACTTCCGGTTTCTTATCGATGAAAACTTTACCTGAATAATGAAGTTTATGTTGTCCTACCAACTCAGCACCGGAAGCGAAATAAATGTTTTGACAACAGTAAGGAGCGTCATAAATCGTATTCGACCGAGAATTACTTTCTACCAAATTCGGATAATAAGATATTGTACCAGCCTCTACACCCCATATATTTGAAGCTGAATATTCAGGCGAAGGAAGTATAACATCTGTACATTCCCAAGGTACTCCATTGGTCCAGTTATCCCAATCGTTCCAATCAGCATTATGCCCTAACCACGTAGTCTCTGAAGGATGTACGCTCAAAAAGCAAATATTAGTCAATTCATGTTGTTGACTAGAGTTTGTAAGAATTGATTCTAAATCGTGACTTTGTTCCAAATCACCATTCTGAGGATTTGCTTTAATACTTATACCATAATATCCAGGAGTTAATGAAAACTCAGTATCAACAAGAGTCAAAATCAATTCACCGTCTACATTTTTCACAACAGCATCTACAATTACCGATTTACCATTCGAATGACCATAATCCTTAAATTCCAGTGGATAATGGAGTTCTTCACTTCCTCCTCTCGTTATTTTAAATAAAGGCATTTCTTCTGTTCCACAAATATGATCGACATCAATGGTTAAATCGTATATATCTGTCTGTACATTGTCATCCGAACAGTCAGGGATACCGTCTCCATCATAGTCCGGACGAGTATAAACACCACCTATATTGAGTCCTTGGTCTATCAAACTACCTATTCCCGCTGTAGTTATCTCTATCCTATTATAACTCCTCGTTATCTTGTCACCCGGAATTTCAATATACGTCTTGCCGTTCTTCGCTATCAAATTTACATCAACAGTATTAAAGTCAATATTTGATTGAGCTACGAAATCATCATCATTATAGACTAACACTTGAATACCTTTTAGAACATCAGCCGTCAATATTTCAGTAGGCTGATTTATAACAATACCTATAGGTTGACGCGGTGGCAATTCATTAAATTTCAGCCCTATTGTAACTCCAGTCCCAACATCCAACAAACCTGCTCCTACATTAACCGAAGTTTCCAAATCCCCATCAAGCAAATAATCCAAATTCTGTATGCCAGCAACAGCTACACCTATCACACCTCCGCTTACTGTTTTTTCATAATCTATATCTAAACCATAGCTGATATCAGTCATTACTTCCATACAAGCCTGATTAGGACCTTCATCCTTACATTGAGTACTTTCATAAAATACGTTATAAATTTTCAAGGCATCTGCCACTATTAATATGTTATCACACCAAAGTTCGATATGATCGAAAGTCTTACCTTGGGGAATCTCTACACTAAGACGCACTCGACTATTATCAAAATTCAATACGCCTACATCAAGAACACTTCCTTGGATTACATTATCTTTTACTAGGCTACCTTTATTATAAAGTGCTATCCGGTAACGTGATAAAGCAGATAAATCCAACAATCCTGTAATGGCTTGTACTTCGAAACCTACACGTATATCCGTCTGTGCCGTAAAAGGTTCTACATCAATAGAAACGACATCATCCCAATCTATTAAGCTAACTACTTTTGTATAAGTAGCATAGTCATCATGGTCTGAATTAAAAATACATTCGGGATTATTTGTATTATTAACAATTTGAAGAATGGCACCTTTCCAATCTGCTATTGCCTTACCTAATACAGCGCCGTGTTCTTCTTTTGTTATATACATATTGCAACCGCCTTCTACTTTCGCTTCCTTTTTCTTAATAGTAGCGGTCTGAGTCATTTTTTTTCCATTCGGGGCAGTATAAACAGCCATAATAGTATACGAGCCAGGTTCTGTCATACCTTGCAACACATAGTTTTCCGTAACTTTAACATTCGTAATATCAACTCCATCAGGAACACCTACAACTGAATATGTAACGTCCGTGCTCGGTATAGGCAGTTTATATGCAGATTGATAAGTCTCATCATCGCCGATTGTAAAGTAATTTACAGGGTCGAGCTTTACTGGCTCGCGGACATAAGCATAATAAACATACACGTATCCCAATTCTAACAACTCTCCAATAACTGTCGGAGTCCAATACAATCGTAATTGGTCACACGGCTTAGTAAGACGCATATTATTTATAGCCTTAGTACTACCTGATGCGACTCCAACATTCAACACTGTTACTTCAACTGCTGTCTTATCCCCAGTTTCATCTACACCGTCCGGATTACCGGTCCATTCCCCACCTACATACTTATATGCTGTTAAAGTCGGTTGACCGGTAGAAAAAAGTCCGATATTTAAAGCTTCACCAGAAGAGTAACAAAATCCGACCTCGTATCCAGCCGGTATTTCCTTATTAAAATTGACTGTAAAATAAGCACCTCCTGTAAGCAGACTTGTCAAAACATTATTGGGCAGCGAGGAACTATTTTCTATGTCATTGTCTACTACATTGTCTTTGTCAAGAAAAAATCCATTTGTCAATCCTGGATATTCATTAACTTTCGGCTTGTTATCTCCCCAAAAATAATCGAACTCTGGCTCAGATGTGGCTCGTATCATCGGATTCTCACCGACAAAAGCATATTTTACGGATATAGTCGTATTAGAAAGCACATCTGCTGATACTCCATATAAACTAAGACAGACCTCATCAAACGGCTTAGTTGCACTAAAAGACAACTCACGGTCAGATATATTAGACCCACTACTTATAGACAAGACATCCAGGTTTAACAATCCACTCTCATTATTATAAGCCACAACACTTTCTTGTTCTTCTCCGTTAAGAAAAGTCTGTATAGTCATACCGTTCAAAACATCCAATGAAATGGTCGACACACCTTCCTCTTTAAAGACGAATCCTACCTTTTGCCCCGCAGCATATACATGGTGCAAATCTCGTATGGAAATAATCGGCGTATAAACTTCTGCTTCAAGAACCTCGAAAGCCGGCGTAGTGTAATTGTCTAAGTCTGTATCAACCACATTACCCACTTTATTACTACCCGAACCTACAGTAACCAAGTTTCCATTACCAAGTTGGGTAACTACACGTCCCGGTCCCACTATAGGCACACGACAATTTTTCGACATCCAATACCTTGTCGTTTCATCTTGTATCAAGCCACCTGTATTTTCTACTCTTCCTTCCGCTCTTGTTTGAGAACCTATCATTCCCGTAGCAGGAAATTCATCTACGCAGGATGAAAATAATCCGGCAAACATCAGGAAAGTAAGCAATAGGGCTGAAAGCCTTTGCCATTTCTTTGCACGGCGGGACGCTTGGCGACCCGAGCGTGCGGGGTCTTTTGGTTTCATAAGTTTATGTTTTTCGTTCATTTGTTTTCGTTGTTTTAAAAGCTTGTCATATCCCCGGAAAAGTAA
>JAHLFB010000113.1 GCA_018884025.1 Candidatus Phocaeicola faecipullorum | reverse complement strand
GGACTCCCTGGAGGTATGATGGGTAGCCTGATGGCCGATCTTGAAACCAATCTGGAATCTATCAACAAGTATAAGGCAAAGAACAACCAGCCTCTCATGACTCAGGATGAATTGCTTATCAAACTGTTTAATGAAGTGTCTTATGTATGGCCACGTGTCGGTTATCCATGTCTGGTAACACCTTTCAGCCAATATGTAAAGAATCTGGCAATGATGAATGTCATACAGATGGAAAAAGGCAAGGAACGCTGGGCTATGATTGCCGATAATATTTGGGATATGATTTTGGGTAAAGCCGGAGCTTTGGCCGGTCCTCTTGCTGATGAAATAATAGAAAAGGCAAAGAAAGAAGGTAGAACATTCTTTAAGGGAAATCCTCAGGATAATTATCCTGATCAGTTGGATATGTATCGTAAAATGATGGCTGAAAAAGGATGGGAGACAGGACAGGATGATGAGGAATTGTTTGAATATGCAATGCATCCTGAACAATATGAAGCATATAAGAGCGGTAAGGCGAAGGCCGACTTCCTTGAAGACATCAAGAAACGCCGTGCTGAGGCTGAAGGCGGTTCAATGCCTAAGGAAGGAACCCAGGTTCTTAATATCGATGTGAACGGTAAACCTTATCGTGTGACAGTAGCTTTCGGTGATACGGCACTGCCTTCAAACACTGCGGCTGCTGGAGGAACTCAACAGAATGCTGTTCCATCAGGCGAAGGAAAGGACGTCCTTTCTCCTCTTGAAGGTAAGTTCTATCTGACCAAGTCTGCTCAGGAGACACCTGTTAAAATAGGAGACAAGGTTAAAAAGGGAGATAGGCTTTGTTATATAGAGGCTATGAAAACTTATATAGCCGTAAATGCAGATTTTGACGGTACTGTCACTGCCATCTGTTTGAACTCAGGAGATTCTGTTTCTGAGGATGATGTTTTAATGAAGATAATGTAATAAGTTATGGGAGATATTTTAGAACGATTATACGACATGACTGCGTTCAGCAATATAATTGCCGACCCGCGGTTTCTTATAATGTATGCCATAGCCTTTATATTACTGTATCTTGGAATAAAAAAGCAGTATGAGCCGTTGTTGCTTGTACCTATTGCTTTCGGTGTCCTGCTGGCAAACTTTCCCGGTGGAGAAATGGGAGTGATTCAGGCCGACGAGAACGGTATGGTAATGGTGAATGGTGTGATGAAGAATATATGGGAAATGCCTCTTCATGAGATTGCCCATGATTTGGGATTGATGAACTTTATATATTATATGCTCATCAAGACTGGATTCCTGCCACCTGTAATCTTTATGGGTGTAGGCGCTTTGACTGATTTCGGACCTATGCTTCGTAACCTGAGACTTTCTATTTTTGGAGCTGCGGCACAGTTGGGTATTTTTGCTGTTCTGATAGTTGCAATACTGGTAGGATTTACTCCTCAGGAAGCAGCTTCATTGGGTATCATAGGTGGAGCCGACGGACCTACGGCTATCTTTACAACAATTAAGCTTGCTCCACATCTTCTTGGCCCGATAGCCATTGCCGCATATTCGTACATGGCTCTTGTTCCTGTAATCATACCGTTGGTAGTTAAACTGTGGTGCAGTAAGAAAGAACTTAGCATAAATATGAAAGAGCAGGAAAAGAAGTATCCTCCTACAATAGAGATAAAGAACATGCGTGTGCTGAAAATAGTCTTCCCTATAGCTGTTACTACTATTGTAGCGCTTTTCGTGCCAAGTGCTGTTCCTTTGATTGGAATGCTGATGTTCGGTAATCTGGTAAAAGAAATAGGTTCCAATACATCTCGTCTGTTCGATGCCGCTTCAAACAGTATAATGAATACAGCTACTATTTTTCTTGGAATCTCAGTAGGCGCTACAATGACTACAGACGCTTTCCTTAACTGGACTACTATCGGTATCGTAATAGGTGGATTCCTCGCATTCGGACTTTCAATCTCCGGAGGTATTTTATTTGTCAAGATATATAATCTGTTTACAAAGAAAAAAATCAATCCGCTGATTGGTGCTACAGGATTGAGCGCGGTGCCTATGGCAAGCCGTGTAGCTAACGAAATAGCCCTTAAATATGATCCTAAAAACCATGTACTGCAATATTGCATGGCAAGTAATATTTCGGGTGTAATAGGTTCAGCTGTAGCTGCCGGTGTACTTATTTCATTCCTGGGTTAATGGACGTTTTCAAGTGTATTGTTAAAGTTTTTTATAGCAAAACTGCTCAATATTAAAGAAAAGTGAGCAAAAGTGGCATATATTGTAAATAAAGATGTATCTTTGCATCTGTAATAACAAATTTAAATATATGAGTTATAATTTGCTTAAAGGAAAAAGGGGTATTATTTTCGGTGCCCTTAACGAACAGTCAATAGCATGGAAAGTTGCTGAGAAAGCTGTAGAAGAAGGTGCAATAATCACATTGTCAAATACTCCTGTAGCAGTGCGTATGGGTGAAGTTTCTGCTTTGGCGGAAAAATTGAACTGTGAGGTTATACCTGCTGACGCAACAAGTGTGGAAGACTTGGAAAATGTCTTCAAGCGTTCTATGGAAGTATTGGGAGGTAAGATAGATTTTGTTCTGCACTCTATCGGTATGTCTCCAAATGTTCGTAAGAAACGTACATACGATGATTTGGATTACGACATGTTGAGCAAGACTCTTGACATCTCTGCTGTTTCATTTCATAAAATGATACAGTGCGCCAAGAAACTTGATGCTATAAATGAATATGGTTCAATCCTGGCTCTGAGCTATGTAGCCGCACAACGTACTTTCTATGGATACAATGATATGGCTGACGCAAAAGCTTTGCTTGAGTCAATTGCACGTAGCTTTGGATATATTTACGGACGCGAACATAATGTGCGTATCAATACAATATCACAGTCGCCTACTATGACTACTGCAGGATCAGGTGTAAAAGGTATGGACAAGTTGTTCGACTTTGCGAACCGCATGTCTCCACTGGGAAATGCGTCTGCCGAAGAATGTGCTGACTATTGTATCGTGATGTTCTCTGATTTGACAAGAAAAGTTACAATGCAGAATCTGTATCACGATGGCGGTTTCTCAAGTGTCGGTATGAGTCTTCGTGCTATGGCTACTTACGAAAAGGGCCTGGATGAATACAAGGATGAAAACGGTAACATTATCTACGGATGATTTATTCTATTTAATGCGAAACATTTTAATCATAATATTAAGTTTATTTGTGCTTTCTGCCTGTCGAGACGACAGGCAGGAAGACTTTTTTTTATCTGAAAATGGGGTAAAAATACACAGATATGACAGATTGCAGTTTGAGGCTTCTGTTCTTAATAGTTTTACTTCGCTTCAGAAAATGAATACTAACTTTCCTCATGCCACAAAACTTCTTATAGAGGATGTCTTGGCAATAGGGTCTGTTGATGATGAAAAAATCAACGACCGCCTGTGTGCCTATTATTCCGATACTTCTCTTGTAAATCTGATGCTTGATGTAGAAGATAAGTATAGGGACCTCACTAACTTGGAGAAAGAGTTGACAAGGAGTTTTCTTAGACTTAAGAAGGAGTTGCCGTCTATGCCAATTCCTGTGGTATATTCACAAATATCCGCTCTAAATCAGTCTATAGTGGTTTCGGACAGTCTTATTGGTATCAGTCTCGACAAGTATATGGGTGAGGATTATCCTATGTATAAGAAATATTATTATAACTATCAGCGTAAATCTATGAATCCGGAACGCATATTGCCGGACTGTATCTCATTCTATTTGTTAAGTCTTTATCCATTTCCCTGGGAACAAAACCACCGTACATTGTTTGATGTGATAATGTATAGAGGTAAAATTGCATGGATTACGGAGAAAGTCATTGGCTCGAAAGGATTGGGCTTTGTGGCACTTGGTTATTCGGCACAACAGCTGGAATGGTGTAACAAGAACAGAAAGCAGTTTGTGGATTGGGTGAACAAGACAAATCATCTTGAACGTACCGATCCTATGATTATACGTGCATATGTGCAACCGATGCCAAATTCTGTATTAAAAAATGAAGTTCCTCCAATGATTGGTGTTTGGCTGGGAATGGTTTATATTGATGCGTATATGAAGAAAAATCCGGACGTAACCATAGAGCAACTGTTAAACAACACTGATTATAAAGGAATGTTGATGGATATTGACATTTAGCGTTTTTATTATTTTTATATGGAAACAGCATTATATCTATTGCCTGTTACATTGGGTGATACATCTGTAGAAAAGGTCTTGCCTTCTTACAATAAGGAGATTATAACAGCAATCAAATATTTTATAGTAGAGGATGTACGTTCGGCGCGTAGGTTTCTTAAAAAGGTTGACCGTTCAATAGTTATTGACGATTTAACTTTCTATACACTCAATAAACATACATCACCAGAAGAGATTTCCGGTTTTTTGCAGCCTTTGTCAGAAGGTAATTCCATGGGAGTAATATCTGAAGCCGGATGTCCTGCTGTAGCCGATCCCGGTGCGGATGTTGTTGCTATTGCACAGCGTAGAAATTATAAAGTCGTTCCGTTGGTAGGTCCTTCGTCAATAATACTTTCTGTTATGGCATCAGGTTTTAACGGGCAAAGTTTTGCATTTCATGGTTATTTGCCGATAGAACCCTCCGACAGGATTAAGAGATTAAAGGAACTTGAAAACAGGGTATATACCGAAAATCAGACACAACTGTTCATTGAAACGCCTTACCGCAACAATAAGATGATGGAGGATATAATGAAAGCATGTCGTCCGCAGACCAGATTGTGTATAGCTGCGAATATAACTTGTGAAGGAGAGTATATAAAGACTCGTACATTAAGGGAATGGAACGGGAAGTTTCCTGATTTGTCTAAAATCCCATGTATATTTCTTATCTATAAATAATATTCTTTCCACAAGCTTGCGGCATCTTTCAGATGCTCAAGTTCTTTGCCAAGGTTTTTGCTGAAGTTCTGAATATTGTTCTCTATTTCTTCAAAACAGAAATATTTTCCGTCTATGTTGATGTCATTTTCTGTTTTGAGGGGCAAAATAAATAGCAGTATGTTGTTTTCTATTCCGCAAGAACACTCTTCGTTGTATTTCAGTATTATACGTGGCTTTATATGTTTGCTGAGAAGTCTTTTAACTGTTTTCTCAGCATATTTGTTACAATCTTCCATTGTTCCTTCAAGGTTTCTTTCCACAGGGATGTCCCATATTTTTTTTGTACTGGACTGCTGGGAATTGATTCGCGAAAGGAAAAGTTTGCCGTTGCATATTGGTACTATTCTTATAATATTATGTTCGGAGGAATCTATTTTTGCGGCTATATGAATGCCTAAAGTATTTACTACAAGGCATATGATATATATTGAAACAGGAACTACATTTATCATGAAAAATCTTCCTTCTTCGCTCCAATTGTGATTTAATGATTTTATTATGTACAGTAGGAGCAGATGGAAGGCAGACAGAATAATGATTATTTTTGTTTCAAATTTATAAGAGAAACATACCCTGATACCTAATTTGCTTACTATGTCTTTATATATTTCCGGTGCTGAATAATATAAAAAGGCAAATATCATTAATGAAAATTCCACTGTAGGGGTTATGGTATTCAAAGGAACATATTTATATCCCCAGAATAATCTTAATATGAAACATGTTCCTATACCTAATGTACCCAGGAGCAAAAAGAAGTTCAAGTCTCTCATTTTAATTATATTGTATGAGAGCATTATTATGCTAATGGCCATACCGACCCCAAGCATTTCAGTGTTCGGGAAAAAATGTAATCCTATTAATGTTATAATGATAGGAATCAGTCCTATTGAAACTATCTTGTTCCTTAGATTTATGCTCATATCAGGTATATTAGTATATGTTGTTATAAATTTTCAACAAACAAGATAATATTATTGTTCAATATCATTTTATATGTTTTTCGGCATGGTATGACGACCTTACCAAAGGCCCGCTTTCTACAGTTCTGAAACCTTTACTTTCGCCTATTATTCTGTATTCCTCAAATTGTTGTGGAGTGATGTATTCTGCTACTGGATAATGTTTGTGTGTAGGTTGCAGATATTGCCCTATTGTAAGGATTTTACATCCGGTTTTCAGTAAATCATCCATTGTTTCCAATACTTCATCTTTTGTTTCTCCAAGTCCTACCATGATGCCTGACTTTGCCGTTATTCCACTTTCTGATATTTGTTTTATGACGTTGAGGCTTGTTTCATATTTGGCGACACTTCTCACAAGAGGACTTATTCTTCTTACAGTTTCCATATTGTGTGATAATATGTCCGGTTTGGTTTCTATGACTTGATTTATAAGTTCTCTTTTTCCCTGAAAATCCGGTATTAGTGCTTCTATGGTGGTTTGTGGGTTTATTTCTTTTATTCTGATTATTGTTTTTGCCCAATGTGACGCTCCTAAATCATCAAGGTCGTCTCTGTCAACGGAAGTTATTACAGCATGATTCAGTTTCATCAGTCGTATTGATTCTGCTACATTTTGAGGCTCGTTTTCATCAAGAGGCAGAGGTTTGCCTGTACATGTGTTACAAAACTTGCAGGAACGTGTGCATATGGCGCCACCAATCATGAAAGTAGCGGTACCTTTACCCCAGCATTCGCCCATGTTCGGGCATCGTCCGCTGCTGCATATGGTGTGTAATTTGTGGGTATCAACAATTTCTTTTGTTTCTGAATATCTGGAATTCGCTCCAATACTTATTTTAAGCCATTCAGGTTTCTTTACGTGTGTCATAGTTGATTTAGTTTTTAGGTTATTGAAATGTTACGAGTTGACAAGGACTTTAATAAAAACCTTGTCAACTCGTGAACAGTATTATAGATTGTTTATAAAGAATTCACTGACTCTTGTCATTAGATGTTGTCTTGTATTTCCTCCGAAAATACTGTGATTACGGTTGGTATATATCTGCATGTCAAATTGTATTCCTGCCTGTACCAACGCTTCAGCATATTCTGCACAGTTCTGATAGTGAACATTGTCGTCTGCCGTACCATGAACCAGAAGGAGATTACCTTTCAATTTGGAAGCTCTGCTTATGGCAGAACCGGCTTCATAACCTTCTCCGTTTTCTTTCGGTGTACGCATAAATCTCTCTGTATATACAGTATCATAGTATTTCCAGCAGGTTGGGGCAGCTATAGCTACACCTGCCTTGAATGCTCCTGTACCGTCGCTCATTGACATCAGTGTGTTATATCCTCCGAAACTCCATCCCCAGATACCTATTCTTTTTCCATCTACAAATGGCAAGGTACCGAGATATTTAGCAGTTTCAACCTGATCTTCGGATTCTTTTACTCCTAAATACATATATGTGCATTTTTCAAATTCTGCTCCGCGGCCACCAGTTCCTCGTCCGTCAACGCATACCATAATATATCCCTTGTCGCACATGTATGCTTCAAACATTCCTCCGTCACTGAAACTTCCTATTCCCCATTTATCAAGCACTTGTTGTGAACCAGGACCGCTGTATTGGTGCATGATTACAGGATATTTTTTGTTCGGATTGAAATTAACCGGTTTCATCATCCATCCGTTTAGCTCTGTTCCGTTGCTAGTCTTGAAAGTAAAGAACTCTTTTTGCGGCATGTTCAATTTCTTTGTCTGTTCTATGAGTTCTTTATTGTCAAGCAGAGTAACTATTTCCTTACCTTTATTATTGTTTATTGTTATAAGGGTAGGAGTGTTCATGTTTGAGAAGGTATTGATGAAATATTCCATATTACTGCTGAATACAGCATTGTTAGTACCTTCTCTTTTTGATAATTTAGTTACTTCTCCATTTCTGTTTACTTTGAATATGGCAGTTCTTAGAGGACTGTTGTCATATCCTCTGTAATAAAATTCATTTGTCTTTTCATTCCATCCAAGAAAGTCTGTGACTTCATATTTACCTTTTGTGATTTGTCTTACCAGATTTCCTCCTATAGTATATAGATATAAATGGTTATATCCGTCTCTTTCGCTCATCATAACCATGTTGTCTGCGTAAAATCTGATATTTGAATATGCAGGTTCTTTAATATATTGTTCGGCCTCGTCGCGTAATGTTAACTTACAAATTCCGCTTCTTGGATTTGCCATATACATGTCAAATCTGTTCTGGTGACGGTTGAGTGTCATGATTGCCAGCTTTTCAGGATCGGAAGTAAACTTGATGCGTGGAATATATCCGTCATTGTCTAAAGGCAGGTCCATTGTCCTTGTTACTTTGCTTTTAATGTCAAAAGTGTGGACTGATACTTTGGAATTTACTTCTCCTGCCTTAGGGTATTTGTATTCGTATGCTCCTGGATAATATTCGTATTCACTTTTTTCAGGTGCCATTCCTTTGTACCATGGGAATGAGAACTGTTTTACCTGGCTTTCGTCAAATTTTATATATGCAATCATTTTACTATCGGCACTGAATTCAAAAGCACGGTTAAATCCGAATTCTTCTTCATATACCCAATCAGGTATGCCATTAAGAATTTTATTGTATTCTCCGTCCTTTGTTACCTGAGATTCGCTGTTGCCGAATAGCAATTTTACAAGAAATATATTGTTGTTTCTTACGAATGCAATCTGAAAACCGTCAGGAGAGAACAGTGGAACCTGCTGTGGACCGTTTTTTGAGAGTTGTTCTATCTTGTTGTTTTTTACATTGTATATGTAATACTCTGCTGTAAACGAACGTCTGTAAATAGGTTTTGTCTCTGTCTGTATCAGGATAAGTTTTTCATCAGGCGACATAATATAGTCATCAAATGATTTCAGATTACATTCGCGCGCTGTCGTTACATCGAAAATTGTTCCTACCTCTTTCCCTGTTTTAAAAGAGTATTTTACTATTCTTTTTTTGTCGGCACTTATCTGTGTGTAATGCTCACCGTCGAGCATAGGTCGCAGTCCATAGATGTTTTTAGCACGGTATGTACCGGAAGATACATCTTTCAGTGTAACTTTCTCGGCATGAATGCCGCATATTATTCCGGCAATCATCAGCAGTAATGTAAAAAATCTTTTCATTGTCAATAAGTTTTATATTTATATTTCCTCTTCTTTTTCTGTTATTGTCGCATTCTCTTCCTTATTGTTTTCTTTGTCTTTAGTATCAGGAGTTTCAGCTTCCTTTGTGGTTTCTTCTTTTGTAGTTACCACAGCGTTTTCATCTGTGGTTACTTCTGCTTTGGCCTTTTTAGATGATTCTTTGTTCTCATCCTTATCTTTTATTCCGAACAACCATCTGAAGAATCTCACAAAAGCATTTCTTTTCTTTACTTTGGTTGTATTTTCTTTTGCTATGTTTTCCTTATCCAGATTGTTCTGTATGGATGTTGTATCATTGGCTATTGTATCATTTCTCATTATTATGCTGTCGTTCATGATACTGTCATTGATAAGGCTGTCCGTCATTAATGAATCCTGTACGATAATAGTGCTGTCGTTTACAGATTTAATGCTATCAGCTAGTGTAACCTCTTTGATAGGAGAAGGTGTCACGACAGGTTTAGGTACAGGTATTTTGAAAGCGATAGGTACAGAGTATTTACATCTGACTTTCACTCCATGGTCTGATGCCGGAGTCCATCTTGGCATGCCTTTTATGAGGTTCATTGCTACAGAGTCGAGCGATGCTTCAAGACTTCTTACAACTTTCGGATTAGTTACATCTCCGTTTTTCTCTACTACGAACTGCATTACCACAACTCCTTCTATCTTGTTCTTTTTGGCTTCTTCAGGATATTTCAGATTGCGGTCAATATAACTTTTGAAATATTTCATTCCTCCCGGATATTGTGGCATAGTCTCTACATTGGAATAAATCTTTTCACCGCTTTTCTTTCGCATTACAATGCTGTAGGCATCATTCTGATTCATGAGAAAAGGACTGACTGTCATAGACAGATTTTCCATTCCGTCTGCTCTTATTATTATGTAATGGTTGAAATCGGCATCTATTGAGAACAGACCGATTTCGTCTGTAACAGCTTTCCTTCCTGTGCCCTGAATGCTTACAGTAGCTCCGGTTATAGGTTCTCCGTCTTCTGTCGTTACTATACCTTCGATGTTGAATGTGCTGTTTTCCTGCTTGAATTTCAATATATCATCCCTTGTGTCTATACAGAAATCCATAGTAGTCTTTTCCTTGTCGAGTGTAAATGTCTTTTCCGGATTTTTTGTATCATCATTCAGGTATATGTTGGCAGTACGCTTATAGTTCTGTGGCACCTCATATTCAAAGCTGATAATTCCGCAGGAGTCTGCTTTATAGACTTCGCTTCTTCCTGAAATTTTCAGGAAGACTTCTGTCTGCGGTTCTCCTATAGAATTTCTTATCTCTACCTTAAATTGTGTTTTCTTTTCGTCGTTAGTATTGTTTATAACAGCTCTTGCACTTATGGCAGAGAAAGCAAATAGTATTATTGTTATCGTGTAAAGGTTAATTTTTCTCATTGATTTCATCTAAATAAAAAGCTTTGCAAACGTTTTTAAAACCATTTGCAAAGCTAATAGTATTATCTCTTATTAGTATAAGATGAATTGTTAATAATCATGAACTTGTTGTCGCTTATCAGGCATTACCGGCCTTTTTCTGTAACCTGAAATACTTTCGGGCCTGTTTCAATTTTTCTTCAACATGTTTATGGCTTAGCTGAATTTGTTTGCGGTAAACTATACATGTTGTTATGAAGTATATACCAGTGTGTAACCATAAAGCCCTGAACTCTGGCAATACATCCGAAAGGGTAGCTCCCATACTGTTTATTCTGACAAATCCGTTTATACCGAATGTTGAGGGGAATATCCATGAAACAACTTTCCAAAAATCCGGAATAGCTGCTCCAGGCCATGAAATACCCGAAATGAACAGTAATGGTACAGAAGTAAATACGTAAATCATCATACATGATTCCCTATGATGGATGAATATTGAGCAAGTCATGGCAAAGAATATACATGCCAGCAGATAAGGGAATATGAATAACATCAATGTCAGAGGGTCTGGAAGTTGTACGAGACTGAACATTTTCGGGACAGCGCACAATACATATACGGAAACAATGGCATAGATAAGGAAATATGCCAGAGATTTACCCAATACTATACGCAGTGTTCCATTATATTTTCTGCTCAAAGGTACCAAATCCTGAAATCTGTTAGTCTCTCTTGCTGTTCCTGCCGACAGCCCTATACCTAATAGGAGAGTCTGTTGTATTACCAATATCAATACAGCAGGAATAAGGAAACTGGCAAAACCGTTCTGTGGATTGAACAGCGATACTTCCTCATATTCTATAGGTGCCGTACCTACTTCATCCTGACGCGATGTGGTATTCCCCATTCGCTTGATTTTTATATCCTTATTCATGTCAAGCGATACATTGGTTGTAGCCATAAGCAATGCCTTGTAATACAACAGTCCGCTCATGTCGCTGAATATACTTACTGAAGTCTGTTTACCCTGCGATATGTTGCGGGCAAACTCTTCGGGTATATAGATAATGCCATACACCCTTCCTTCCTCAATAAGGTTCTGGGCTTCCTCCATGTCGGCACAATACGACTGTATCTTTACATCAGGAGTTGCATCGACCATGCGTATAAATTCCCTGCTTTGCGATGAACGATTGTTGTCAACTACAGCTACCGGTACCTCTCTGACAACCTCCTCGGTATAAATGAATGCATATACCAAAGGATATGCCAAAGGAACGAGTATGAAAAATATCAGTACCCCCTGATCCTTAAATACGTTTTTTAGCTCTTTGGCGCATATATGGAACAGGCTAGATATACCCTGGCGGACGATATTTTTAAAAGGTTGATGTTTCATAACTTAAAATACTATTATGGGAGATATTCGTAATTCTCCATTATATGCTTTAATTTCTTCAAAACGAAGAAAGGCAGCAACAGGAACAACAATAACGCTACGACGGAGTGCCACGCATATATTATAGGATATCCGTTAAGTGCCTGGTTCACATAAAGCAGGAAGTAATGTCTCAGCGGGAACAGATTACTCAATGCCTGTAGGGTAGGATGCATTGCCATGACAGGAAATGTAAAACCTGAAATGGAGAAAGACAACACTCCCCAGAGTGATGCGGCACTAAGTGACAGTCGGAGTGAACCGAACAGACCGTAGAAGAATATACCTATCGACTGTGATGCGAGTACGAGCAACAGTCCTGCCATTATCATAGGGAAAATACCTCCGTGACATGGGAAATGCAGAAAACCGTACAGGTATATATTATGGAATGTGGCCATAATAAAGAACACCAAAGTCTGTGGCAGGATTTTTCCTACAAGTGCTGTCACAATTGAATTGTCGGCCATAGCCATAAGCTCTTTTCCTGCATTATCCTTTATCTCTGTTCCAAGCGTATATGCTGTGGTAAGGAATATAAGAAGCATCAATACTCCAGGGAAAAGCGTGTTACAGAGATAAATGGAATAGTTAAGCCACGGATTGTTGATGGCATGAGTGTCTATCACTATCGGTTGCAGAAAACCCATTGCCTGGTCTTCGGTAGCTCCCTTTGCGTAGAGAGTAGCTCTTCCCACGGCTCCTCCTGCCAGTTCGGACATAGTTCTCATATCCCTGTAAACCAGCGAGCCGGCTATAAGGTATGAGTAGTTGGTATAGAATGATACCTTGGGTTGTCTGCTTGCAAGAGTTTCCTCTGTTGTGCCTTCCGGAATATAATAGAATGCATATATTTCACCTTTCTGTACTGCTTTTCTGGCTTCAGCCACACTGCTGTAATGTGCCACAATTTTTGTTTGCTGGAAAGCATCTAGGTTTCGTATGATGTTTCTTGTGGTAGATGTGTTGTCGAGGTCCACCACTCCGGCGGGCAGGTCTGTTGGCAGTCCGTTACTCATCAAAGTAGCGAAGAACACATAACAGAGTAAAGGTGCTATAATCATACAAAACAGATACATCGGTTTTGTTGCAATGCGAAGCACCTCTCGCCTCATTATTCTGATTAATTTATAGGCGGTATTCGACATATTCAATTTATTATTTTTCAATTATCGCAGACATTCCGGGACGTAAATTCTCAACAGCTTCTACTGCTTTGGCTCTTACCTCAAAAGTTTTCAGGTCGAACTGTCCTGTTGTTTTTGTAGCTTTCCAGGCTGCATAACTTCCCAAGTCCTTCATATAGTAAACCTTTAATACTGCATCTTTTTCAAGGGCAGGAATATAGGCCTTTATTTCTCCGCCAACAGTGAAGTCTTTAAGCAAATCTTCTCTGACATTGAAAGTAACCCACATGTCATCCAGCTGAGCCACATTCATTATAGGAGCTCCTGTACCTACCAGCTCGCCCACTTTGGGGAATATTTCAGTCACTTCACCGTCTGCTGATGCCACAAGATATGTTTCGTTGATATAAGATGATACTTCTGCCACTGCACCTTTAGCGCGTTCCACCTGTGCTGCGGCCATTGCCTTGTCTTCAGCCTGTGCCCCGTTTTTAGCCATCGTGTATTGAGCGTTTGCAGCCTTTTCAGTTGCCTTCATGGCTTCATACTGTGCCTTTGCCTCATCCCTTTTTTGTTCCGATATAACTCCCTGTTCGTACAGATTGTTTACTCTTTTATATGATTTTTCGGCGATTTCCAGCCCTGCTTTGGCTTTCTGCCACATTTCAAGTGCAGCCTGAAGCTGTTCTGCGCGTGTTCCTTTGTTAGCTTTCTGGTTCATAGCCATAGCAGCCTGTTCAGCGGCCTGTGCCTGTAATAATTTAGCCATAACGTCCGGTGCTTCCAGTATGGCGAGCGTATCACCAGCTTTTACTTTATCCCCTTCGGTAACAAAATATTTAAGGATACGTCCCGGAACTTTGCTTGAAACTCTGTATTCAGTTGCTTCAGCCTGTCCCTGAATGATTTCAGGACCTTTGCCGAGAGTAAAGAATCCAATAACGCTAACGATGACTATAGCAGCCACCAATGTGAAAAATGCCAGCAATACGTTGCTGTGTTGTGATTTATCAGCCATATCTTTTTATTATTTTAATGTTCCCATTGATTTTTGTAAATAAAGTTCGCTCATCTTCATATCTATCTGAGCATCAATTTTTCCGGACTGGGCGGAGAGCCATGCCGTTTGTGCTTCAAGCACATTGCTGGTAGGTATTACACCTTCCTTGAAACCTAGTGTGGCGTAACGCAGGTTTTCTTCAGCTTTGTCCATATTCTGTTCTGCCATGTGAAGCTGTTTTGTAGCCTCGTTCACTTTATATGAGCTTTGTGTCACCTGAAGTTCCACCTTTTCTTTTACGTCTTCAAGCTGGTATCTGGCAATGTTAGCTTCAGCTTTGGCTGCTCTTACTTTATATATACCTTCTCCCCAGTGGAATACCGGTATCTTAAGAACTACTCCTGCAGCCCAAAATCCTCTGAACTTGTTTTCAAATCCGTTTACCAGCGACGGGTTTGTCACCGCATAGTTTGCAGTTAGCGCAAGCGATGGCAGGAACTCGGAACGTACCACATTTACTTTCTGTCTGTATATCTGTGACGCAAGTTCAAGACTCTTGAGTTCGTGTCTGTTTTCCAGTGCCGTATTTACATTGCTTTCTGTGTACAGATTTGGCAATGTAAGGTTTTCCATGTTTTCATCTTCCAGTGAAATATCTGTGTCGAGTGGAAGACCGCAAATCTGGCACAAAACCATTTTAGACAGGTTTAAACCGTTTTCAACCTTCAATAGTGTGACTTCAGCCTCATTCTTTTTTACTTTCACACTCAAACCGTCAGCCTTCGTAGCTACTCCTTCTGCTATCATTTTGTCTATATCCGAATCGAGTGTTTCCAGAAGTTTGAGATAGCTCTCAGCCAATTTCTTTTTGTTTACCAGCGATACCACCTGCCAATATGCTTTATCAGTATTTAATATAAGATCTTCCATACCAGTGGCATGCTGCATTTGTGCAAGCTGTTCGGCATATTTGGTAATTTTGTTGTATGCAATGATTTTTCCACCCATGAACAGTGGCTGGGTTAGGGTAGCGGCACCTGCAAACATGTTTCTGGTGTCGGTCCTGAAGGCATCTACCAGATTTTGTCCAACGCCGTTAAGTCCGGCTGTCAGTCCAGGTATTATTCCCTGTAGCGGTTCCAGCAATGCGGATAAGACAGGGTCTGCTGCCGCCAGCTGTTTGAATTGTTCCTGTAGCTGTGCACCGGTAGCAGTTCCTAAATTGCTTATAGAGGCTTTTTGCTCGTCGCTGAGCAGTGAAATTTCTTTTTGCGTACGCATGTAAGTTCCCATTATGTCGAACTTCGGCAGGTAATTGGTAAATGCGGCCTTTTTGTTATAGTGTGCGGCATTTATCTTTTCCTGTGTGATACGCAGTTCCTTGTTGTTTTGAATAGCAAGGTTTCTGCAACTGTCTAACGACAGTATGCGTTGGCTGAACCCGTTTATGGTTAGTCCGGTCAGCAGGATTAGGCTTAGAAATCTTTTCATAAAAATGAAATATTTTGTTTGTTTGGTTGTTTATGCAACATTGCAAATATATGTCTTAATAACAAAAAAACAAAACATATTGTTGAAAAGATTGTTAGTTTTTTATTTCAAAATTGCAGATTTGGGTTTTATGTCAATCGAACTATTAAAATTGTATTTCTCATGTCCGTTTCTTGACAGTGTTTCTTCTGTTTCCGCTGTTGGGAAACTACCTGTTTCAATATGTTTCAGGATAGGAATCATCAGTGAGTCTTGTGCTGTGCCAAGTTCTCCGAGTTCTCCTTTCAGATTTTCTGATATTTCATAATCCGGCAATAATCCGTTGGTGTAATAGTCGCTGTTGTCTTCCGCATTGCTAAGCAGACTGTTGGTTAGCCAGAATTCTAGCATAGGTGCCTGTACTTCATCTGTATAAAGCTGTTGTGCCACATTCTTTCCGAAAGTAGCTGTTCCTACCTGTATAAGTCTTCCGGCCATATATGGTTTAAGGCAGTTTATCACTATCTCCGAAGCGGAAGCTGTATTGCCTGATGTTATTATATACAGATTTTCATAATTCAGCGATGCGGCTCCGGCCAGTAGCTCTGGTTCAAAGTTTAGTATGTCTGTACGGTTTATTTTGTCGTTATGAGTCATTTTCAGGAAAACATTTCCCATAGCCTCTTGTGGAGCCAGATTTGTAGAAATCAGTTGTGCTGTATTTACGTATCCTCCTGGGTTATATCTGAGGTCTAGCACTATGTCGTTGATTGTCTGTCCGGACAGTTGGCTGAACATGTTGCTCAAGTTCTGAGTGTCATTGTCGCCGAACTCATTATATAATATATATGCCACGTTTTTACCGTTAACCTCGAATATATTCCATTTATATAGGTTTTCGTTTTCCACAATTCTCGGTGCCGGCATTTGTACTGTCTGTAATGTGTCAAATCCAGTTTCATTGAATTTTCCCAAAGTAAACAGATATGCTTCTTCCGGAGCTGTGATATAAAAGAGGTCTGAGCTGTTGATTTTTTTGTTGTTGGCTGCAATAATCAATGAGCCTCTTTCAAGCCCCACTTCCTTTGCCGGTGAGTTTTCTTGTACATACAGTACCCTAATACCATAAGAGCCGTTACTTGCCCTTACCATGGAACCTTCAAATCCGAACGTCGGGGTTTGTGATGCTGCTCTGCTTGTTACATATACGGAGTCAATGTGCGAGAATGTGGAACCGGATTTTTTGTCTTTCTGTGAAACTACTGAACTAAGAAATTCAGATGGCTTTTTGAAAAAGTCAAGTTTATTTTCTTCAGGCATATCCTGATAATAGAGATATTCCTGCTGCATGGTTTCATACATCCATGTCTGTGTAGTTATTAGGGCATAGTATTCTCCAGAGCGGTCTTCTCCACATGAAGAAACAAGGGCGGCTGCAACCAGCGCACCCAATATTCCGTGTACGTATCTTTTTGTCATGATATTGTCTAGCTTAAACAAAAGGAGTTTATTTCAGGCTGAATGAACTTTGTCCTATCATGTTTCCATCAGCAAATACATATACATTATATGTGCCAGACGGCATGAATTCTTCCACGTCCCAATAAACAGTAACTGTTTTTTCTTCGCCTGTGTATTCTATCATTTTCTTTATAGAATATGATATGTTTCTGTCTTCGTATGGGAAAGTGTTTGATGCACTTTTTGTAAGAATTTCGTTGTCAGGTTTTGCAATTCTTACGTATATTGTCTTGTTTCCTGTCTTGGCAGTAATGTTTTTAACTATTGTGAAAGATATTGCAAGTTTCTTTACATCCTTGGCTCTCTTTGCTTCACGGTTTCTCTTGTTCAGCGGTTCGGTTACTATGTTTGTTGCGTCTAGTTGCGAAGCTAGAGTAACCTTTTCGTTAAGTGATTCTTTTTCCTTTGACAGGTTTGAAATCTGCCTTGCAGCTGCACTGTATTTGCTTTTTACTTCTTTGTTCTCCTCTTGAAGTGCGGCATTTATTTTATTCAGGGAGTCTATTTGCATTACGTAGCTTCTCAATACCGCTCTTACGGTTTTGAGTTCTTTTTTCAGTCTCATGATTTCTGCGGCGTTGCTTGTTTTTACCTGACGCAGTTCTTCCAGCAGTCTTTGTGTCTTCAGTTTTTCACTTTCCAGCTTTTCTCTTAATGAGTCATTGTTTATCTGTATCTGCAACTCGTCGTACTGTGTAGCGAAAGTGCTGTACTCGTTTTCCATTTCCATTTTCTCTATGGCGAAGAGTTCAGACATTTCCTTGTTCTGTTGCATCTGGTGAACTGCAAAAAATGACACACCTGCTATTATTATAGCCAGGACTACTATTGTTATAATCAGAGATTTATTCTTATTCATATTTTTGTTTATTTATAATACGTCGCAAAAATACAATATTTAGTCAAGATGTACGACTTTAATCTCCAAAAAAAACATAATAACGCTTTTATTCAAATATAACTTTCTGTGTCTGGTCTGTTGTCCAGCGGCGGAAGGTGAGGGTAGGGTAAAGTTCTTTTCCTTTACTGTCTATCCATTCGTTTAGAGAATTTGCGGCTGTTTGGTATTCTTCTGCTGTGTCTTCGTAAAGATAGACTCCTTCAAGTGGTGAAGAGTGGGCATTGTCTGTTCCTACAATTTTTGATTCGTATAATTTGGGCATTATGCAGTTGTTGTATTGTCCGTTAGTACTGTTATTATAGCTTAGACCATATAAATCTTTATTGTAATTTTCAACAAAAATATTAAATATATTTTTGTCGTTGTATGTACAGATAATAGATGAATTTATACCTTTGGGTTTTTGTGATAAATTAGCTTTTATTCTGCAATTTATTATATCTCCATTATTTTGATAACAAAAAACTCCTATTGCTCCCATTGAATTTGTTAATGTTATGTCTGAGACGCTAGAGTTTATGATTTGCCCATTATTAAAGAATGCAAAGCCGCTATATCCATTATTTTCTATATCGTATATATCGCAATTAAAAATATGGCAATTGTCAATTGTTCCATACTGCTTACCAGCAAGAATTGAGAGCTTTGCTCTTGTATTTTCATTATATCTACAATCTGAAACAATAAGATTTTTTATTATTCCATCAGCATCTATATAGTTAAATAAACCCATTTCGGATGTGTAGCTATTACTGTCAATTATTATATTTTTTAAAGTATGATTGTTGCCATTAAATATGTCTTTAAATGCTATTTTTGAAGTTCCAATTCTTTTTATATTGCTCGATTCTTCTTCAGTAAAACTTAAGTCATTATAAAGATTAAACACACGTTTTCCATCTTGCATTACATAGAAATCTTCTAATGTTTTTCCATTGTATTCGGTTTCACCATTTATTAGATGTGTAAATGCTATAAAGTCCTCTGTAGTGAATATTCCGGCATTGTATTTTACATTACATATATATTCATATCCAGCTTCATATTCTCTGTTATTGATGGAAGAATTGTATTTCTTTCCATTATTGCACAATATTTCTATAGATATGTTTGTTGTATTGGATTCTGGAATGAATAACTCATATTTCCCTTCATCATTTCTAGCTAGTGTAACATTCGCATTTCCTTTTTCTTCAAATGTGAGTTCTCCGGTATAAAAGTTAATGCCGTTAATTTTTGAAGGTATATTCACTTTCACATTTTTCACAGTATCATTAAGTTCGCTTTCAATCTTTATCACCAGTTTGGCAAACATATGGCTGAAAGACAGATTGATACTTTCTCCGACTTTGGCTGTTGTTTTACACCAAACCATATCCTGCAGTTCTCCGTTGTCGGAATATAAATCTTCGGAACTTTTAATTACCGGATAATAAGCGGCAATGTCTGCATCCGCTCCGCTTGTCTCCCATTGGTCGTTTTTAAGCCCGGTCCATCGCCCGTTTTCCATAGACAATATATCTCCATCGGCTTTTATTCCCCCTTTGCTGTAAAACATGATGCTTTCGTCTGCCGGTATTTGACTTATTGTGGCAGCCCTTGAATTCTGGTTGGAAAAACCGTACATGGAATTACCGGTAATGGTAATATATTTAGAATCTTTATTGTGTAATTCTGTGAAATGCTCTTTAACGCATGAGGAAAGAATGAATAAAATGACAGTGGTAGAAATTAATATTCTTGTTTTCATTAGTGTTTTTCAATTTGTATTATAACTCTAAATTGGATAGAAAGTCCGTTTTTTTAACATAAAAAAACGCTGCCATACCTTCTCAGGCCGGGCAGCGCAAGCTACAATACAAAATACAAATACAACTAAACGAGATATCTTAAATCAAAAGATTTAATTCTATACTATACCCTGTGCCATCATTGCATGAGCCACTTTCATGAATCCTGCTATATTGGCACCTTTAACGTAATTCACATATCCGTCAGGTTCTGTGCCATACTTCACGCACTGTTCGTGAATGTTGTGCATTATCTGATGCAGTTTCTCGTCCACTTCCTGTGCGCTCCAGCTCATGTGCATTGCGTTCTGGCTCATTTCAAGACCTGATGTTGCAACACCACCTGCATTTACAGCCTTTCCTGGGGCATAAGTTATCTTATTTTCGATAAATGCGTCTATCGCTTCAGGCGTACAACCCATGTTTGAAATTTCTCCGACGCAAAGTACGGAATTTTTTATCAAATTTCCAGCATCTTCGCCATTTAATTCGTTCTGAGTTGCGCAAGGAAGTGCAATATCTACCTTAACTTCCCATGGACGACGTCCCGGAACGAACTTAGAACCTGGGAATTTTTCTGCGTAAGGTTCTACTATATCGTTGCCCGAAGCACGGAGTTCAAGCATATAGTCTATCTTTTCGCCGCTAATTCCGTTCGGGTCGTAGATATATCCGTCAGGTCCGGAAATTGTCACTACTTTTGCGTCGAGCTGTGTAGCCTTTGTAGCCGCACCCCAAGCTACGTTACCGAAACCTGATATGGCAACAGTCTTACCTTTTATATCTATGCCTTTCTTGTCGAGCATATGTTTCACGAAGTACAGACCTCCAAAACCGGTAGCTTCAGGACGGATGAGGGAACCGCCGAATTCAAGTCCCTTGCCTGTGAATGTTCCGGTAAATTCATGAGTCAGTTTCTTGTACATACCAAACATATAGCCTACTTCTCTGCCGCCTACACCGATGTCGCCTGCCGGAACGTCCATATCAGGACCGAGGTGACGCCACAATTCAAGCATGAATGCCTGGCAGAAACGCATTATTTCAGCATCGCTCTTTCCGCGAGGAGAGAAGTCGGAACCACCTTTACCTCCACCCATAGGCAGGGTAGTGAGGGCATTCTTGAATGTCTGCTCGAAACCTAAGAATTTCAGGATTGAGAGGTTTACTGATGCGTGGAAACGGATACCTCCTTTGTAAGGGCCTATAGCGTTATTGAACTGTACTCTGTAACCAAGATTAACCTGTACTTTGCCTTTGTCGTCAACCCAAGGCACACGGAAAGTTATTATGCGGTCCGGTTCTACCAGACGTTCTATCAATGAAACTTTTTCGAATTCGGGATGTTGATTATAAACATCTTCAATAGAGAGCAATACTTCTTTTACTGCCTGCAAATACTCCAATTCACCGGGATGCTTTGCTTCCAGTGAAGCCATGATTTGATTGATATTCATAATTCAAAATATTAAGGTCTGACAAAATGAAATGTTTTTGTATATGCAAAGTTATGAAATCCTATGTATTAACCAAATTTTTCAGTGTATATTTGTGTAAAATAATGATAAAAAGTAAGATTGCTGAATACTGATATGAAATTATGAAAATTTGTTAATAAAAACGCTTCGTCATTTAAACTAAAATGAGGGTGTGTCAAAACTAAAATGACTACTCCCCAAAGTTATAGATTGTAACTATAATATTTAAAAGGGTCGTATCAAACTTTGTA
>JAHLFB010000112.1 GCA_018884025.1 Candidatus Phocaeicola faecipullorum | reverse complement strand
ATTTTATTCTTCCAAAACTCAGAGTTTGTTTTGGGTAATACAAAATATTTGCATCCGTCATGGCCATGCCAAAAACAGCCGTTTACAAATATTACAGTTCTGTATTTCCGCAATACAAGATCAGGATGCCCTGGCAGACGAGGATGATTCAGCCGATAGCGGAAGCCCCTGCTGAACAAGAACTTACGGACCAGTAATTCTGGCTTCGTATTCTTGCCACGTATAGCAGACATATTCTTATGTCTCTGTTCCTTTGTCAAACGGTCAGCCATAAAGCTTTATTTTAGTATATCTTGTTCAATGCAATGCACCGATTTGAGGTAAATGTAAGCCTTTACTGAAACAGGTTTCTTTTTTAATCAGAAACTGGCCTTGCCACGAATCGGCAATTTCATCGGAAGTAAGTTTCTCTATGCCCATAAGATTTGAATTAAATTTTATCAATTAAAAATTCTCCCAAAATATCGAATGTCGTATCAATGAATGTGTTATTCGCCATCTTACTTGTATTGATTGGCTGGAATTCATTATATTGTTCACGAACAAATCGCAATTCGAAAGCAAGGCGAAGATCATCCTTACCTTCTTCTCCTTCAGTTTGTTTCGCTTCTTTAGCAGTAATGGTCCTAACCCGTACAATCTCATATACATCACGAATTCCCTGTCCTTTCATGTAAGGCATGAAATAATGCAGGTCTTGTAATGCTATAGTAGTCGGAAAATGACTGCCTGTGTAATATAGAGTTGCAGTACCGTCAAGGAAACTTTGTAAATATCCTTTACGGCTACTATTTGTAACCAATCCTATCAAGACACGGTTGCCCACTTCTACGAATGTACCTTTCTGTGGTATCACACGATTGATTATTTCAGTTGATTTCTTGTTTATAAGTTCGGCAACGAAGTGTTGTAAAAGTTTTCTGTTTTCTTTGTCTTTAGGTCGTAATGGAAATGCACCGATATTCACTTCTTTTATTGACTTGTAGAACCTAGACATCTGCACATCCATCGGTTCTCCATCACCAGGAAACAGGATGTACCCACCAATAACTTCTTTCTTTAATGGAGCATAATCATATTCTTTATAATAAATGGCATCACGGTAACGGTGCATCTGATTAATGGTATCATCAGGTGGTACATCCACATTACCTTCTTTCCCCTCAATACGATATTTTGCGTCAAACAGGTACGTGAATTTCATTTTATTATGCAGATCGTTCTTTGTCAACTGTAAAACAATATCAGGCTTTTGGGGAACGGTAGGAACCACAAGATTACTCATCCCGATTGAAGTGTTTTCCTGATCTGTAGTCTTAGGATTATACACCAACTCAGCCAGCTCCACATTGTCTTTTTTGAAGAGAATTCGCGAATGCTCACCTTTACCTAATTCCCATGTAAAGACTCCATTCATCTCCATGCGATTGCGATGTTCAACCTCCTCGTTTGTCAAATGCAATTGCTCTTTCACTATATGACTTACCTCTATAAAACACCATATCTCATATAGAGTGGCTATGTCCTTTGTTTGGAGACGGAACATTCCATCATAAAGCGAATATCCACGTCTGAGCAGATTCCATGTGCGATAGACTTGACTATATCCAGTTGCTTTATGTAGTATTAAACTCTCTTGATTAAAACCTTTGAATCGCCCGACTGTTCGGAAAAAGGGATTACGTTGCAAGCGTTGAAGTCTGATAAATACATCAGTCATCTCATTTTTCTTTACTTCTGAAATATTATTCAGCCCTTCAATTCTTTTTTTCAGTGACTCATATTTCTTGGTTATCTGATCCAAAGCAAATTTGAGGAAACGATTTTCTTGCGTGTCGTTATTCTGTACCTGTTCCTCCACACGGTATAAATGAGTACTTTCCTTACGGTGTTCAGCCAGTTCGTTCTCTATACCTCTTGGTATAATTTTCAGCCTGTCTGCACGCACATAAACTTCCTGTCCACGTAATCTGTGTCGTGGCCTCTCAATTATATTTTTACAGGCACATATGAACCTCTCCTGTTCTTCGGAAAAAGTACTCCACCACACAATTTCCGGTGTATCTCCGTTCTGTTCAGGTGAAAAGCCATGGTAAGTACGCTTCATATAATCGAGCGAAAGCATACGATATTCACGTTCAATATCTTCAAGAATACTGCGCCAATGTTCATGGTAATTGAGTTTCGTACTCAATACCTCAAATGAAAATATGAATTGCTTGATTTTTTCCTTTGTCTTGTAAACAAGACGTATCTCACTACGTCCTATTTCATTCTTATAATTTAGGAAACCAGCCAATATATGTTTACGATACGTAAAACGTTCGTTATCTCCCTGTAATAAAGATCCGAACTTTGCATCTTTTACGTAATCCTTAAACTCAACCCATATAGGATAGTCGGCATTATCAAAAAAAACAGCATGAGTTTTCTGTTCTTTTTCTATAAAAATGTCCTCGCCTTCTGTATGGCGAACGACTGACAATACGCCATCAGACCAGGAATAGCTGGAGAGCAGCCCTTGCTCACCTATATTATTCCTAGCTTTATTCCAAATAGCATCGAACTTATTACATTCAATACTCATGGTAAAATCAGTATGCGTAATTGTAAGTAATTCCATAACTTTAGAATATTAACTCCAAAAACTGGTATATCCGGAAGAAAGCCTATTTCTCATCTCTTTTATTTTTGAAAGAGAAATGGAAATTTCAAGAGGTCTTTCGCTGGAAATATTACTCAAATTCTCTTCAATAATATCAGATAGATTAGTCAAAAAGCCATCACTCACCTTACTATCATCTCCTTCAATACGTGAGAGAATCTTCATGCTCGTAATTTCATCCAGTGCACGGGCTATCACATAGTCTTGAGGCAGCCCGTTGTTCTCAGCATCCTTATTATAAGGCAGATTGTTCACCACATACAGCAAAAACTCATTACGGGTACGGTAAGCTATTTTAAATGGAGTTCCTTCAAGCACATCATTAATAGCTTTTAGATAATTCAATGTCTTATCACACACCTCTTGGTTCAAAGTATAAACATCTACACCTTCAACAGCAGTTCCTACTAAATCATTATTTGATAATTTGCCAATAGATTCATAACGTTGCTTTAATCCACCGTACAAATCAACATCATTCATTTCGATAGTCATTGCTCTGTCAAGTACTTTTCGAGAAAATGAGAAAGTCGTCTCGTCCATGTTTACCGTACCCACTACAATCAAGTTAGCCGGTAACGATAAACGTTTTCCGTTTTCCTCTGTAAGATATGCCTGACGTTCACTTTCATTTCCAATGAACAATTGGTCTATCAGATTTTTATAAGCTTCTGTATTTTCATAGTCTATGATAGGGTCAGTGACTACTTCTCCTTTCTCATTAACCCTACGTGACTCAATAACACTTAGGTATTCAGCAAAATACTGTTCCACAGGAGCCAGGTTCATCTCATCCAAACATAAGAAATGAGGCACATCAGGATTCAATAATGCCTTCACCATAAACTTCAAGAATGGACCTACAACATATCTTTCTCCATTAATTCGGCTCACATAACCAATCAATTCACTGCTGTCATGCCAGTTCGGTTTCACCTGTACCATCTCAAAGTTAGCAGGTTTCTGCGCTTTGTATTCTTCAGAACTTGAATCCCAGCAAGCCCTGGCTAATTCACGTACAATTCGACTCTTTCCTGTGCCAGAGATACCGGCTAGAAGGATAAAAGGCTTTGACTTAATGGCTGTGATATATGGGCGGTATTTGGTATTTATTATAGTTGACACTTTTATTTCTGTAGGTTTTACACCCCTGAGGAGTTTATTTATTTCCTCAACATCCCTCTTTATATTTGCTTCATATACTCCCATGATTAAATAGTAATTTGTGAATAAAACAACTCTGCTTCATCAAGTAATTTAGACTCTAATGATGAAACTTTAACAATCAATCCAGATTCTTCTAAATAACTTCTAAGGTATGAGTAACAAGTGTTCGGCAACACCTCATTTTCATCATTTACAAATTCTATAGAGTCTACTTTCTTTTTGTTAGCTTTAATATCAGATATTGCATCCTCTATTGTTCGACCTTCTTCTAAACAATGTAGAGTGTAAAGGAATTCATTCCAGTGAACAATTCTCAGTTCCTTAAAGAGTCTAAGCGCAATCCACATATTGTGAGACCTCCATTCTGGATCATTGTACATGTTGACTAACCCCTTACATTGGGCATTACGTTTAATATCTTGTAACCTTAATATAATTTCATCTTTATGAGGAGTTTCGTCTGTAACATTTTCTAATGCTCTACATGCAAGTACAAATTGAGTTCCTAGTTCGGTAAAACACATATTAGCAGCAAATGAACCTTCATAATCAACAAAACCTATTTTCTTCAACAAAGGGAAAAATGTTCGAATCGCATTCTTTGCTTTGGTTTTACCAAAAAGTTTCCTATGTTCAGCTTCTTCTTGAATACCGACATAAGAAGTAACTGTTGATCCCATTTCTTCAAGCATTTCATAAACTTGAACCATTTGAGAGCAACGAGTTGGAGATAGACTACTGCCGTCTACCCCCTTATAGCTATCAATTGATAATTTTATCCTCATTTCAATATTCTTTTTATTTCATCTGCTATAATTTTTGCCAACATTGGTGGTACTGCATTGCCGACTTGTTTATACTGACTACCTCGCGTTCCAACTATCTCAAAGTTATCTGGGAATGATTGAATCCGAGCTGATTCTCTGACTGTTGGAATTCTAGGTTCAGAATAGTGAAAATAATTACGATGTCCCGTATCTATTGTATTTGAAGGTTTGAATGTGCCCATACGTTCAAAAGCCTTGTTATACTTCCGTACATGCCATATTTCAGGCGGAAGATCTCTGATATTACCGCCATCAGGTACTTGACTTATAATAGATATGGTTTGCTCTGTATGTGATGTATAATCTTGATTTAGCGGCTTACGCAAGCCACAACGCATAGCTTTTTGAAATTCATTTTGTGGAGAACATCCATAATGCTCTGAAGTAGAACCTTCAAGATCGCTTATACCATCCTTTGCTGTCAATTTATAATTATATGGTTTGGGAAAATCAAATTTTTTCCCTTTAATTCCTACATAAAATACTCTATATCTGTTTTGAGGGACACCATAATCTGCTGCATTCAATAGCTGATAACTAATTGTATACCCTAAACCATTCGGTCCGAATCGTTCAATTAGATCTTTTACAAATGCACCCTTATTCAGAGTTAGCATACCCTTAACATTCTCAATTACGAAGAATTCAGGGGATGCCAATTTTACAGCTTTATAAAATTCAAGATACATCTTATTGCGAGGATCATCCACCTCACGTCTTCCTACCGTACTAAAGCCTTGACATGGAGGCCCACCAATAATACCTGTTATATGTTCGGATTTTACTATTCTAGGGAGTTCAATTTCATTAAACTCCTCTACGGTTTGGACTTTTGCTACTTTATCCTTCCTATTGTGATTGTAGGTCACAATGGCATCTTTCCACATATCAACTGCGGAAATAACTTCAAACCCTGCCTGTTCAAATCCAAGGCTTAAACCTCCTATGCCACAAAATAAATCAATTATCTTCATCTCGTAAAATTTTCATTATTGCATCGGCAATTGCTTTTGCCAATAGTGGTGGTACCGCATTGCCTACTTGTCTGTATTTACTTCCTCTTGGTCCTTGAAACTCAAAACTATCTGGAAAGGACTGGAGTCTTGCTGATTCTCTAATAGTTGGTATTCTATTGAACAATGGATGAAAATAATTACTATGAGCATTGCCTGTGTCTATAGTACAGGATTGAGAATTTGGATCAAGTCTCTTGTAGGCCGAAGAATGTCTATTTTGTCTATTTGTAGGCCACAATTCAGCTGGAACATGTTTCCAATTACCTCCTTGCGGAACATGCTTTATACGATCCTGAACTTTTTGTGCAGGATAAACTACATCTTGATCAAGGATTGAATTGTCTTTTGTTCTAAGATATCTACGTAATGGTGTGTCAGCTAGAGTCGTAATTTGCTTTACACCTTTAGGACTTTGTTCAAAGCAATACAATTCTCCAATAGCATCTTCTACCGTGGTCTTTTCTTGTTTAATTATTTTATTAAAATCAAATAGAATATCCTTGTAATCTTTACGAATCCCTACGATAATAGCTCTTTTTCTATTTTGAGGTACACCATATTCAGACGCATCAAGTACCTGATAAGTTATATTATACTCCTCAGCACCCAAAATATCTTTAATACGGTTTATGGCATAACCATTATCCCTTGTAAGAAGTCCTCTTACATTTTCAATCATAATTACTTTGGGATGTATCTTTTGCACAAAACGTATGTATTCAAAAAACAATTTGTTTCTTGGGTCTTCCATTTCCTTTTGCCATCTATTAGCGGAGGAGAAACCTTGACATGGAGGTCCACCAACAATAACATCAACATCACCATATTCTTCCTCAATCTGGATATCAGGAAACTTAGTTATGTCTATGTTATGTACTTTTGCATCCTTAAAATTATGTTGAAAGGTTATTGTTGCATACTCATTAAAATCAATGCCTCCTGCAATATCAAACCCCGCAAGAGCATAACCCTCACTTATACCGCCACAACCGCAGAATAAATCTAATACCTTGAATTTTTTCTTTACCATTGTCTTGCAATATTTATTCTTTCTCTGTATTATTAAGCAACTCCTTCACATCGACGTCAAGGAGTTTTGCAATTTTGTCAAGAGTGTTCAAATCTGGTTGAACGGTATTACTGCACCATTTACTAACTGTGCATGCTGATTTTCCAACTTGACCTGCTAACCACTTGCTTGTTTTCTCTTGTTCTGCAAGAACTGCTTTTATTCGATTCAACTTTGACATGATAGTTAATATAATTATTGTTTCGTGCAAAGTTAATAAATTCACACGACATTATGAGTGTTTTCATAAAAATACAATGTGATTAAGGCTACACTACTCTTCACTTTAATAGCTCTATCATTGATAACTATTGTCAGACGACATATCTAAAACGAATACTAAAAGTCCGCTCTGTTGATGCAGGCTAAAGCTTGCACTGACGGAACGGCCTGCATCCTTGAATACTCGTTTTAAAATACAGGCAATCTGTTCCGACTGTTCGTATTTCATGCGATGCCGTAACAAATTGCCTGATGCTACGGAAACTAACCGGCTGACTTGCTTCGTATCTCGATACCAAGCAAGTTTCACCCGACAGGTTCATACAATCATGCAGATAAATCAGGGCAGTTGCCAAAGACAGAGCCTTTAAGGTTGCGCTACTCTTCACTTTAAAGGCTCTGACATTGGCAACCGGTTACCGGTGGTTTGTCTGAAAACGGATAATATGCTCTTCAGAAATCTTTGAATACTGAATATCAGGAAATCATTGGAGCATCATAGCCGGAACCGTTTCTTATGTGCAAAGGTACTTCGGACTGGAGAAACGCCAAGTGACGCTTACGCTTTCAGTCGGAGGATTTGACGGCAGCCTTCCGCAAATTTTCTCATACCTCAAAAATTTGGGTATTCCGTCTGCATTCTCTGACTTCACACTTGTCTTATTCTCCCTTTGGTCCGCAGTCGTTATTG
>JAHLFB010000111.1 GCA_018884025.1 Candidatus Phocaeicola faecipullorum | reverse complement strand
GGACATGAAGGCTACCAATTGCCTTCGCCACGCATGAAAGAATGGTATCGCTTTTTTGTTGATTCCGGTGCAAACATCGTATGCAACCATCACCAGCATTGCTTTTCCGGCTGTGAAACATACCATGGTGGGACAATCTACTATGGACTTGGCAATTTCTTTTTTGATGATCACAGACCCAAACGAAACCGTTCTTCCCAATGGAACTACGGCTATATTGTTTTCTTGGATATAAATAGCCAAGGCATTCAGAGCCAAGCAATTCCCTACAAACAGTGTTTGGACAGCAAAGTAACGACCTTGCTCTACAGACAAGAGGCCGTATCGTTTGAAAAAGAAATGGAGGCTTTGTCTGCGATTATTGCTGATGATAAAAGACTTTCGGAGGAGTTTGACAAGTGGTGTTCAATCCAACGCAGCAATGTGATTACATGTTTTTCACCCTATTCCAACCGAATTCTGAACGCATTATGCCGGCGGAACTTGCTGCCCGATTTTATTACACGGAACAAACGGCTTGTGCTTTATAACACAATCCGTTGTGAGGCACATAGAGACGTAGCGATCAATATATTGAAAACAAAATAAGATGGACATTATCAAGAATTTCAAGCGAAACAAGACGGCATTTTTAGCTTCTATTCTGCGGAGAGTGTCATTTCTATTCAAGGATGATGAGATGTACCTGAAGTTGTTGTATCTCTTCGAGTTGCACAAATGGCCAGACTTGAAGCAACCACGTACCTTTAATGAAAAAATACAATGGCTGAAACTGCACGACCGCAAGCCGGAGTATACTAAGATGGTGGACAAGTATGCCGTAAAGGATTATGTGGCAGGCATAATAGGGGAGGAGCATATCATTCCTACATTGGGCATCTGGGATAGGTTTGACGACATCAATTTTGATGAATTGCCTCGACAGTTTGTACTCAAAACAACGCATGGCGGCGGAGGCATGGCGGTGGTGATTTGTAAAGACAAAACTACCTTTGACAAGGCAAAGGCAAGGCGCATATTGGAACGTTCCCTTCGTGGTGACATTTACAAGGCTTTCCGTGAGTGGCCTTACAAAGACGTACCTAGGCGTATCATTGCGGAAAAATACATGGCCACAGAAGTGGGTGAGGATGGGCTGAAAGATTACAAGTTTTTTTGTTTCAATGGCAGTGTGGAATTTTTCAAGATTGACTTTGGGCGTTTCACTGACCATCATGCCAATTATTATGACACAGATGGCAGGCTGTTGCCTTTTGGCGAAGCGGCATATAGTCCACAACTCGATGCCGGTATACATATTCCTTCCACATTGAAGGAAATGGTGACGGTGGCGGAGAAATTATCTAAGGGCATTCCTTTCTTAAGGGTTGACCTATACTCCATTTGTGGGAGAGTCTATTTTGGGGAAATCACATTTTACCCAGCCTCTGGCCTTGGCAAGATAGCTCCAAATGGTTGGGATGAGAAAATAGGCAACAGGTTTAAGTTACCTATGTTAGAATTGAAAAGATGAAGCATATTTCCATTTTTGTAAAAAACTTAACCAGTGGCGGGGCGGAAAAACAATCCGTTCTTTTGGCGAAAGCATTAGTCAGCCATTACGATGTACATTATATAATTTTTAATGGCAATAAAGTGCATCGAAAATATATGGATATGCTGGAAGAGGATTCACGCATCCGGGTTCAATCTTTTACAGGAAATCATATACGGCGGTATAATGCATTTGTGAAATATTTGAAAGATAATAGGATTAAAGCTGTATTCTCTTATTTGATGGCAGCCAATGCCTATGCCTGTTTAGCCGGAATGCAATCTAATGTGAAAGTATTTACAGGGCTTAGAAATGCGGAATTACCGATTTTAAAATGTTGGGCAGACCGTTTCCTGACCAATCATCTTGCGGAAAAGGCTATATCCAATAGCTTTTCGGGAAAAGATAATTTTATCCGAAAAGGTTTTAAAGAAGACAGGATTGTTGTGATACCCAATTGCTTTGAGAATATCAGGGTATATTCGCCCAAGCCTGTTAAAGAAATACTGCGTATTATTACGGTAGGACGTTTTGTTCCACAAAAGGATTATGAAACTGCTATTCGTTCAATAGCTGAGTTGAGAAAGCATTGCGGTAATATAAAATTTGATATAGTGGGATATGGTATATTGGAATCTCAAATAAGAAGCTGGGTTAAAACATACCAGATAGATGATATAACGACAATATATCTTAACCCCAATAATATTGCTGAATTGCTGGACAATGCGGATATTTATTTGTCAACCTCTTTGTTTGAAGGAACGAGCAATTCCATAATGGAAGCAATGAATGCGGATTTGCCTATTGTGGCAACAGATGTGGGTGACAACAATTGTCTCGTTCAAAATAATCAAAACGGGAAATTATGTGCTTCGGGGGATTATATCAGTATATCCAAAGAACTGGAATTGTTGGTCGGTAATTCTGATTACAGAAAGACAATGGGAGAGAAGAGTAAAGAATTTCTTATTTCAAAATATTCAAAAGAAATTTTTCTGGAACGGTATTTAAAACTATTGCATGATGAAAAAATATAATCTCAAAAGAATTTTCCGTATTTTTTGTTTGCAGATTGTAAGCCATGTTCCAATGAGCGGACCATTCCGGTCTTATTTTGCGCGATTGGGGGGGGTAAAAATAACAGATGTACACCATACCTCTATTGGTGAAGGTGTTATTTTTGATAGTATGCATCCTGAATATATCATTCTAGGCAGGCATGTCAGTATTACAATGCGGTGTATAATTCTTACACATTTCTTGGATACCAAACAGAAAGGTATCCATTGGAAATATGGGAATGTCATACTTAAAGACAATTGTTTTATAGGTGCCAATGTGGTGATATGCAACGCGGTTACAATTGGAGAAAATTCGATTGTCGGTGCTGGCTCTGTAGTGACAAAAGATATTCCGGACAATGAAATATGGGGTGGAAATCCGGCACGTTTTATAAAGAAACGTATTGTGTGAAAAAAGTTTTGTTGTTTTGCTATTTCATTGTTTTTTGTCTTGAAATTTTTCCGCAGGCATTCTATACAATAATAGATGATGATGCAGTCTCGAACAAGGCAATTGAAAATATCAAAAAATTAGCGGATAGGAAGAATATAAAGATAACATTCGCCCCTGTTGCATTAAACTTGATTAGAAATCAAGATATATGTGATTCTTTATTGTCATATCAGAAGCAAGGATTTCATATATGTAACCATTCTTATAGCCATTCTTTTAAAGTGTGGAAAGAAATAGACTTGTTCAATATACAACATGAATTAAAGCAATCTTCTGAAGCGTTAGACAGTTTGGGATTTAAGAATCATAATTATTTTGTTTATCCTTTTGGGAAGTTTAGAGACAATGTCAGGGATAGCATCATATATTGGACTTCTAAACAGTTTAAACTGGCGTTTAATTCGCGAGGAAGATATAACACATTCGCAACGAAAGACTTCAATAAATATTATATACAACGTTTCCCTTTTCGCTCGCACAACGACTGGATGGCTGTTAAAAAAATTATTGACCAAGCTACAGAAAAAAAAGCATGGATCGTTTTTTTGACCCATAGCAACAGTTCAGATTTTTCAATCAAAGGATTGGAGCAAGTTATCGACTATTGTCATCAAAAAGGATTAAAGTCTTATACCGTTCATGAAGCTTATCAACAAATAATCTGTCACGAACAATCATATAATTCCAGCAGTGACTTCAGTTTATATGACGAAATTATAGATGTGTTATATATGCATCGTTTTTCAGGAATTTTCATAATTGCCTTTTTATTTGTAACGATATATATTGGAATCATAATTGTCAGAAAATTCTAGTCATGACATCTGACTGTCCAGAAATATTCTCATAAATCTTTCGTATTAAAATGAAAATCTGTGTCATTGGCACTCGTGGCTTCCCTGAAATTCAAGGAGGTGTGGAGAAACATTGTGAATCTTTATATCCTTTGTTGGATGATAGATTTAAAGTGATTGTTTTTCGAAGGAAACCATATGTCTCTTCTTCTAAAACATATCCGAATATTAAATTTATTGATATACCATCTACTACAATCAAAGGATTTGAAGCCGTATTTCACTCTTTTTTAGCGACTGTCTATTCAATATTTTATTCTCCTGATATTGTTCATATTCATAATATAGGTCCAGCTTTATTCTCTCCTATACTAAAATTGTGTGGTATAAAGATTGTATTGACTTACCATAGTGCTAATTATGAACATGCTAAATGGGGATTCTTTGCTAAAAAATTACTTAAGTTTAGCGAAAAGATAGCTTTGCGAACAGCAAATGCTATCATTTTTGTGAACAAGTTTCAGATGGAAAAATATTCGGTTAAGATACGAAAAAAATCTTATTACATACCAAATGGAATTCCTGTCGTTTCTCCTACTACAAATACTGGCTACATTAAGTCGCTAGGCTTAGAGTCTCGGAAATATATAATTAGTGTAGGTCGGATTACTCCAGAAAAGGGATTTGATATATTAATAGAAGCGTATAACAAAATAAAGACGGATTTTAAACTAGTAATAGTTGGTGGTGTTGAGGCTGAATCTGAATATTATCAGCATTTGAAGAAGATTTCCATTAATAAACCGATTGTATATACAGGATATATTTTTGGAGAGAAATTGAATGAGATTTATAGCAATGCCGCTTTATATGTATTGTCTTCGCTGAATGAGGGCTTTCCACTCGTTTTATTGGAGGCGATGAGATACAAATTGGATGTTTTAGTCAGTGATATTCCAGCAACTCGCTTGGTGAAGTTGGACAATCAAGACTATTTTGAGAAAGGAAGCATTGATGATTTGTCTTTGAAATTACAAAATAAAATTTATTCGTATCATATAAGAGACTATCAATTGGATGAGTTTGACTGGGACAAGATTGCCGGTCAGGTGTCGGAGATTTATACAAGTCTGAAATAATATTCATAAAATTATGTTGTTCAACACTTTTGGTTTCTGGATAATATTCCCTTTTATTTTCTTCTTCTATTGGATTATACCATCCAGGTTCAATTTGGTCAAGAAGATGTTTCTGATATTTGTAAGCTATCTTCTTTACATGAACTATAATGTAGCCTATGCTCTTGTGCTGTTATATGTGACAATAATTACCTATAAGGGAGGACTGTATATCGAAAAAGTCAGCGATAAGAGGAAGCTGTTCATCACAATAGGGGCATTTCTTACTTTGGGGCCATTGTTAATATTCAAATATTATAATTTCCTTATCGGGAGCGGTAATGCGTTGCTTGAATACATTGGTCTCAGATTTTCATTGCCCGGTTTGAACTGGGCCATACCGCTTGGCATTTCGTTCTTTACATTCCAGGCCATAGGATATTTATGGGATGTGTATTATAGGAGGATGTCTGCTGAGAAATCATTCATTGATTACATGCTGTTCATATCTTTTTTCCCACAAATAGCTTCCGGTCCTATCAGTAAGGCTTCAGAGTTGCTGCCACAGATAAAGAATACCAGACCGTTTGACTACAGCCAGGCGGTGGAAGGACTAAAGCTGTTGTTGTGGGGGATGTTTTTCAAGGTAGTGGTGGCTGACAGGTTAGGGCTGTATGTGGATACGGTATATAAGGACTACGAACATTATTCCGGATTGACCTGTCTGGTCGCCAGCCTTTTTTATTCCATTCAAATATATGGCGATTTTGCGGGATATTCTTGGATGGCCATTGGAATTGCCCGAATATTGGGATTTGATCTGATAAACAATTTCAAAAGACCCTATTTCTCAACAAGCGTGACTGACTTCTGGAGAAGATGGCATATCTCTCTTTCGAGGTGGTTGAAAGATTATGTCTACATTCCACTGGGAGGAAGCAGATGCAGCAAATTAAGGAATTATTGGAATATCCTGATAACGTTTCTTGTAAGTGGAATTTGGCATGGGGCCAACTGGACTTTTATTGTATGGGGCGTTCTGCATGGAGTTTTCCAGATTATCGAGAAAGCGTTAGGGCTGCAGAAATGCACAGGAAGCAACAGAATGGTCAGGGCGGCAAGGATTCTCCTTACCTTTCTGCTTATAAATTTTGCGTGGATATTCTTCAGAATGCCTGATCTTCAGGATGCCTGTAAGGTGACAATAAAGATCTTTACGGATTTCAGCGGAAATTTTTACATGTCGACCAAGACCAATTTGCTGCTGTATGTCATCGGAATACTTATCCTGTCGCTTAAAGATACAAAAGATGAGTTTTTCCGGGAAAAGACATCATCTCCTTATATGAAATCAGTGAAATGGATCGCATATATGGTTTTATTCACAATGATTGTCGGTGTGGGGGTGCTGGATAGCGGGCAATTCATTTATGCAAACTTCTAAAAGGTTATTCTAATGAAACGGTTCATTTGTTACACGGCTTTATTCCTTGGCTTAATATTGCTTATAGACAGACTGTCAGGTCTCTGTTTTGACTATTTGAATTCTCATGCCATAGGCGGAGATACGGCAAATCAATATTACGTCTGCAAACAGACGGATGAGGACATTCTGATTTTCGGGTCGTCAAGGGCAAACCATCATTATATCCCTTCAATTATCGAAGATTCTTTGGACGTGTCATGCTATAATTGCGGTATAGACGGGAACGGTATCCTGTTGCATTATGGCAGGTACAGGTTGATAACCGACCGGTATACACCCAAAATCATTATCTATGACTTGGTGACAGCTTTTGACATATCACAAAATGATAATCTAAAGTATCTGGACCAGCTTAAGCAATACCATGACGAGGCGGGCATCATTGATCTGTTCGATGATGTCTCGCCCATGGAACGATACAAGCTTTATTCAAAACTATATCAATACAATACAAAATTCATCCAGATGCTCAGTGACAATATAAGGCCTCAGCAGCTTGTGATAAAAGGATATAAACCGATCTATAAGACAATGGATTATGAACCGAAAGCTCAGGAACCGGGGAAAAAGGTCCTGACCGTGGACAGCCTGAAGCTGAAATATCTGGAGAAACTGATAATGGATACTCAAACAAAAGGGATCAGACTGATATTCATGATCTCACCGAACTATAAGGCAAAATCCTCAGTGGAGTTTGATGCGGCAAAAGAAATCATAGCCAGATATGGACTTCCTCTTTATGACTTTTATTCTGATGAGGAAATCAGCTTTGACAAATCTTTTTGGGGAGATTCTTTTCATCTGAATGATGAGGGAGCACAGACTTTTACCAGGAAGATTATCCCGATTCTCAGAGAGTATATAAAATGACGTGATATTAAGATTGCTCTTTGGGCATGCGGTATCTGATGTGAATCGGTGGCTTGGCTCCGATTCAAAGGATAGAGCGACAAATATAAGGCGTCAGCTCTTTACTTGCGGGAAAAATATTGATTATATATAATATGCTATCCCCTAACATTTCATTAGAAAACAAGACCGTACTCATTACGGGTGCGGCCGGGTTCATCGGCAGTTATCTGGCCTTGGAACTTCTCGGGAGATTCCCGGCAATAAAAATTGTGGGCGTGGACTCCATTACGGATTATTATGACGTGACCTTGAAAGAGGAAAGGTTGAGGAAACTGGACGGGTTCCGGAATTTCACTTTTGTCAGAGGAAATATCGCGGACAAGAAGCTTGTCAGTGGAATCTTCCTGGAACATAGGCCGAACGTTGTGGTAAATCTGGCGGCGCAGGCGGGCGTGCGCTACAGCATCACCAATCCGGATGCGTATGTGGAAAGCAATCTGGTCGGGTTTTACAATATTCTGGAGGCGTGCCGCCATGCCGCACCGGAAGTGGAACATCTGGTCTACGCCTCGTCGTCAAGCGTGTACGGGAGCAACGGGAAAGTGCCCTACAGTACGGATGACAAGGTGGACAACCCTGTGAGCCTGTATGCGGCCACCAAAAAGAGCAACGAGCTGATGGCGCACGCATATTCAAAGCTCTATAATATCCCGTCGACAGGCTTGAGGTTCTTTACCGTATACGGTCCTGCCGGAAGACCGGACATGGCCTATTTCGGCTTTACGGACAAGCTGCGCGAGGGAAAGACAATCCGGATTTTCAATTACGGCAATTGCCGGAGGGATTTCACCTATATCAGTGACATTGTGGAAGGAGTGGTCCGGGTGATGCAACATGCCCCTGAACGCAGGACGGGGGAGGACGGACTGCCCGTGCCTCCATACAAGGTGTACAACATCGGGAACAACCATCCTGAGAGTCTGTTGGACTTTGTGACAATCCTGCAGGAAGAGCTGGTACGCGCGAAGGTGCTGCCGGCCGATTATGATTTCGAGGCGCACAAGGAGCTGGTTCCCATGCAGCCGGGCGATGTGCCCGTGACGTATGCGGACACCGCGCCGCTGGAGAATGATTTCGGGTTTAAACCTGCCACCCCGCTCAGGGAAGGGCTGAGGGCCTTTGCCGAGTGGTATGCGGCTTATTACAAATGCTGTTAAAACAACGGAACAATGAAGAACTATACAATCGCAGTGGCCGGAACGGGCTATGTGGGCCTGTCCATCGCCACCTTGCTTGCCCAGCACCATAAGGTCTGGGCCGTGGACGTGATACCTGAAAAGGTGGAGAAGATAAACAGGCGTATCAGTCCGATTCAGGACGAATACATCGAGAAGTATCTGGTCGAGAAGGAGCTGGATCTGACCGCCACGCTGGACGGGGCTTCGGCCTACCGGGACGCGGACTTTGTGGTGGTTGCCGCTCCCACGAACTATGACCCCGTGAAGAATTACTTTGACA
>JAHLFB010000011.1 GCA_018884025.1 Candidatus Phocaeicola faecipullorum | reverse complement strand
CGCCGATGGCGTTGATTATCGTGGCTTGCCTGATATGGTACCAGCGTGCGAAGCATCCTGAATTACAAGATAAGGAATAACAAGTAAAGGAAAGACATTATGGAACATTTTTTCAGTTTATTAGTCCGCTCCATCTTTGTGGACAATATGATATTCGCATTCTTCTTGGGTATGTGTTCATACCTAGCTGTTTCGAAGAATGTGAAAACAGCTGTCGGCTTGGGCATAGCCGTGACTTTTGTATTGGTGGTGACTTTGCCTGTCAACTATTTGCTTCAGACTAAGGTATTGTCTGCCGACGGCATCTTGGGCATCGACCTCAGCTTCTTGAGCTTTATCCTCTTTATTGCCGTTATTGCGGCGATTACACAATTGGTAGAAATGATTGTGGAGCGTTTCAGCCCTTCGCTGTATGCCTCGCTGGGTATTTTCCTGCCATTGATAGCCGTGAACTGTGCCATCATGGGAGCCTCTTTGTTCATGCAGCAGCGTATCAACCTTACTCCTTCAGACCCGAAATACATCGGAGGCGTCGCTGATGCCATCTCTTATGCATTAGGTTCAGGTCTGGGCTGGATGCTGGCTATCGTAGGCCTGGCTGCCATCCGTGAAAAAATGGCTTACTCTGATGTGCCGGCTCCGCTGAAAGGGCTTGGTATCACTTTTATCACTGTGGGTCTGATGGCTATGGCATTTATGTGTTTCTCTGGTTTGAACATCTAATAAAGAAAGGAATAAGACAATGGATATGAATTTTATTTTGGCAAGCATTGGAGTATTCCTTGTGACTATTCTGGTGTTGGTAGTAATCCTTCTGGTTGCTAAGAATTTTCTTGTTGCTTCCGGTAAGGTTAAGGTAACAATAAACGGTGAAAATCAGTTGGAGGTTGAATCAGGTTCTACGCTGCTCAATACGTTGGCAGTGAACAACGTATTCCTTCCTTCGGCATGTGGAGGTAAGGGTTCATGCGGTCAGTGCAAGTGTCAGGTTGTAGAAGGTGGCGGCGAAATTCTTCCTTCCGAAGTAAGCCACTTCAGCCGCAAACAGCAGAAAGACCACTGGCGTCTTGGCTGTCAGGTAAAGGTCAAGGGTGATATGTCAATAAAGGTTCCTGAATCAGTAATGGGTGTCAAGGAATACGAATGTACGGTTATCTCCAACAAGAACGTCGCTACATTTATAAAGGAATTCAAAGTGCAGCTTCCTGCAGGAGCCCATATGGACTTTATCCCCGGTTCATATGCGCAGATTAAGATTCCTAAATTTGAAATGGACTACAACAAGGATATTGACAAGAGCCTTATCGGTGACGAATATCTTCCTGCATGGGAAAAATTCGGTTTGTTCGGCTTGAAATGTAAGAACGAAGAGGAGACTATCCGTGCTTACTCTATGGCTAACTACCCGGCTGAAGGTGATGTATTCATGTTGACAGTACGTATCGCTACTCCTCCGTTCAAACCGGACCGCAGCGGTTTCATGGATGTAAATCCAGGTATAGCCTCTTCATACATCTTTACTCTGAAACCGGGCGACAAGGTGTTGATGAGTGGTCCTTACGGTGATTTCCACCCGATTTTCGATTCCAAGAAAGAAATGATTTGGGTAGGAGGTGGTGCCGGTATGGCTCCTTTGCGTGCACAGATTATGCACATGACACGTACTCTGCATACTACAGACCGCGAACTTCACTACTTCTATGGTGCTCGTGCTTTGAACGAAGTGTTCTATCTTGAGGATTTCTTGGCACTGGAAAAAGATTTCCCGAATTTCCACTTCCATCTTGCGCTTGACCGTCCTGATCCAGCAGCTGATGCTGCCGGTGTTAAATATACTCCGGGATTTGTTCATCAGGTTATGCTTGACACATATCTGAAGAATCACGAAGCTCCTGAAGATATTGAATACTACATGTGTGGTCCTGGTCCGATGTCGAATGCAGTTGTCAAGATGCTTGACAGCCTTGGCGTTGAATCTTCTTCTATCATGTATGATAATTTCGGTGGATAATATCTGACTACATATATAAAGCCCGGTACATTAAAGTATCGGGCTTTATTTTTATGTATATTGCATTAATATTAAAATGACATTATTGTTCATTATGTCGCGCATTTCTTGATACATATCAACAAATGACGGCATAAATGAATATTTCCTTTCATTTGTTTTTCCGTTATCGAAAACGTGCTTATCTTTGCATCGGTAAAAAGATAAAAGCTTAAGCTAAACGACAGGAAAATTTGACAAGACTTGTCAATTGGAGATTAAATTAAGGCAATCATAAAAAGATTGTATTTTAGGTAACAACAAAAATTAAACTTTAGGTATTATGAAATCAGGATTAACATTTATCGCCGCATTGGCGTTTTCTGCAACAGTATTTGCAAACGGATCACAGACTACAACAGCAGAGAAGTGGAACGGTTCTATAAATAAAGCTCAGTTGGGTAAATATTTGAAATTGTCTTCTACACAGGCTGAAGAAGTAGCTGATATATGTGATTTCTTTGAAGCTGAAATGAAATTGGCTAACAGAGCAAAAGAAGGTAACAAAGAGAAAGTTCGTAAGGCTGTTTACGGAAATCTTAAGTTGATGAAGAATACTTTGGACGAGAAACAATACTCAGACTATCTGAAACTTATGGGTATGACACTCCGTAACAAAGGTATAGATATAGAAAAGAAATAATAAATCATTTTTATTATAGAGAGTCTCCGGAACATATGTTTTTGTTCCGGAGACTTTTTTTATGTAATTACAAAAATTAACTACCGTTTTTTTATTTATTTTGCAGCTCCGAAAGGTTAATTATAGATAGGTTGTATATGAGTTTGGGTAAGGAAGACTTGATAAATGGAAGCATAACAGGAGCTATGTTGCGTTTCGCTTTTCCGCTGATGTTGGGAAATCTTCTGCAACAATGTTATAATATTGCTGATACGTTGATAGTTGGACGTGTTCTGGGGGCAGATGCTTTGGCTGCTGTAGGTTCATCATATGCTTTAATCGTTTTCGTTACTTCAGTTTTTATTGGCTTATGTATGGGGTGTAGTGCCGTATTTTCCATGCAATATGGTTCAAGAGATTTTAAAGGAATGCGCCAGAGTATATTCTCGTCAATGTTACTTGTGGGTGGTGTTACATTGTTGCTGAATGTTCTTTCTGTAGTTTTCCTTTTGCCTATAATAAAGATTTTACAGACTCCTCCGGAACTGGAATGTATGGCATACGATTACCTGATAATTGTTTTTTCGGGTATGATATTTGTTTGTGTGTATAATTTTTATGCATTTCTTCTACGTGCTGTTGGAAATTCTGTTGTGCCTCTGGTTTTTCTTATCGTATCTGTAATTCTGAATATTGCACTTGATGTCTTGTTTATGGTTTCATTCCATATGGGTGTTGAGGGAGCTGCGTGGGCAACTGTTATTTCGCAGGTCGTCGGTTCTGTCGGGCTTTGTCTTTATACGCACAGACATTTTCCGGAACTATGTCTGCAGCGTACAGATTGTGTTATAAACTGGCGGTCACTGGGCAGGATAACATCATATTCTTTTTTGACAGGTGTGCAACAGTCTGTTATGAATTTTGGTATTCTTATGGTTCAAGGTCTGGTAAACAGTTTTGGTACAGCGGTTATGGCCGCATTTGCAGCTGCCGTCAAGATAGACTCTTTTGCATATATGCCTGTTCAGGACTTCGGTAACGCTTTTTCAACGTTTATAGCACAGAATTTTGGTGCTGGGCGTATAGAACGTATCCGCAGGGGAATCCGTAGCGCGGTATGCATAACTACTGTTTTTTCTCTTATTGTGTCGGCTCTGGTATTCTTTATGTCACCTTGGCTGATGGCATTTTTCGTATCACCGGAAGAAACGGAAATCATAGATATCGGTGTAGGATATTTACGTATAGAGGGAAGTTTTTACGTAGGGATAGGGTATTTATTCCTCCTTTATGGTTATTACAGGGCTGTAGCGTTGCCTTCAATGTCTGTTGTTCTGACTATTGTTTCTTTGGGAACTCGTGTGGCATTGGCATATTTTCTGGCTTCTGTTCCATCAATAGGTTATACAGGTATATGGTGGTCGGTACCTGTCGGATGGGCGTTGGCCGATATCGTAGGCGTAATGTATTATCGTTCTAAGGGTATAGGGCTTATCAAATCCTTTAATTTATAAAACTGATATATATTTGAACTTTATATACGAAAGCTGCTACATACACATGGGCAGCTTTTTGCATTAATGATATAATAGAGTTATATTTGCATGCGAAAAGAATTCATAATGTAAAAGGATATTGATTTTTGATATTAAAAGATTGAAAGATGAGAGTAAGAAACTTTACATTTGTAGCATTATTTACAGCGTCTGCCGTTATGGCACAGAACGGAAAAGGCTATGAGTTTACCGACATTGTCTCAAATAAAGCCACTTCCGTAAAAAATCAGGCAGCTACAGGAACATGCTGGTGTTTTGCAACTACTTCGTTTATGGAATCTGAGTTGATTAGAATGGGGAAAGGAGAATATGACTTGTCTGAGATGTTCATCGTAAGACAAAAATATATGAATCAGTTGGCAGACAATTATCTTCGTCGCGGAAACGGTAATATAGGCCAGGGTAGTATATCTCCTAGCTGGATGACTGCTTTTCAGCAGGTAGGCATAGTCCCTGAAGAAGTGTATGGCGGAATAAATTATGACTCTAAGACCCATAATCATACAGAACTGGAAGGATATATGTCTGCTATAGCCGGACAGGCTGTAAAAATGAAACAACGCAGTCCGGAATATTATGAGTTAATTAATAGCTTGTTCGATATATACATGGGTAAACTTCCGGAAGCTTTCGTCTATAACGGAAAGGAATATACTCCTAAAAGTTTCGCTGAAAGTCTTGGACTTAATATGGACGATTATGTTATGCTTACAAGTTTTACTCATAAGCCTTATTATGAGAAATTTGAATTGGAGATACCTGACAATTGGGAACACGCAAGAATGTACAATCTTCCTTTGGATGAAATGATGGCAGCTACAGATGATGCTTTGAAGAACGGATATACAGTATGTTGGGACGGTGACGTAAGCGAAAAAGGCTTTTCATTTACAAATGGTGTAGCTATAAATCCTGAGGTTACAAAAATGGACGATTACAGTCAGACGGACAGAGCCCGTTTTGAAAATATGAAAACAGGTGAAAGATTGGAAGAAGTATATAAATTTGAACACCCGTATCCTGAGATTGATGTGACTCCCGAAATAAGACAGGAAGGCTATGAGTCATTTGTCACAACAGATGATCACCTGATGCATATCACAGGACTGACAAAAGACCAGAACGGTACAAAGTATTATATAACAAAAAACTCATGGGGTACTGAGAGAAACCGTTTCGGTGGATATATCAATATGTCTGAAAGTTTTGTACGTGCCAAGACTGTTTATGTGATGATGCATAAAGACGCTTTGAGTAAAGATTTGAGAAAGAAACTTGGGATAAAATAAGATGAGTAATTCAAAAGTGGTAAAAGACAGTAAAGGTCATCCCAAGGGATTGTATCTTCTTTTTGTGACTGAAATGTGGGAACGTTTCAGCTATTATGGCATGCGTGCTCTATTTATGCTTTATATGGTGCAGGCATTGCTGTTTGATAAAGAAATGGCGTCACAGGTCTATGGCAGTTATACGGGACTTGTTTATCTGACTCCTCTGATTGGTGGGTATATTGCCGATAAGTATTGGGGAAACAGACAGTCAATCGTTGTAGGTGCGTTAGTTATGGCCTTGGGGCAGTTCCTTTTATTTCTCAGCGCATGTTATTTCCATCAGATAGGCATAGCTAAATGGTTGATGTTCTGTGGTTTGGGACTGCTTATAATGGGTAATGGCTTCTTTAAACCTAATATATCCACAATGGTAGGACGCCTGTATTCTGATGACGACAAACGTAAAGACTCGGCTTTCACAATTTTCTATATGGGAGTAAATGTTGGTTCTACTCTTGCTCCGCTGATTTGTGGACTGATAGGTAACACTGGGCATCCGGAGGATTTTAAATGGGGATTTCTGGCATCATGTATCGGCATGATTTTAGGAGCTGTAATTTTTCAATTATTGAAGAACAAATATATCTGCGACCCTGACGGCAATCCTGTAGGTCTTGCGCCTGAAAAGAAGGCTGATTGTACTAAGCAGGATGAAAATGCCAGCGCACGTCTTTCAGCCAGAAGTATTGTCGCAATAATAAGTACGGCAGTTTTAACGTTGATTTTTTCAATAAATTGGGATTGGATTACTGGAAATTCAGATATGGTTGGCGGAAATGTTTTTTTGGGAGCCGATTGGATAGGTTCTCTTATATATGCCACTGTTATAGTAATGCCTGTACTCATAATTACAGATCGCAGTCTTGATAAGATTGAGAAGATTAGGATTGGAATAATTTATGTTATAGCATTTTTTGTAATTTTCTTTTGGGCTGCTTATGAACAGGCGGGAGCTTCATTGACGTTTTTTGCTGACGAACAGACAGACCGTAATATTGGAGGATGGGAGATGCCGGCAGCATATTTCCAGTCATTCAATCCTATTATGTTGGTTCTGTTGGCTCCTTTATTTGCCGGTTTATGGTCTTTCCTTGGCAGAAAGGGCATCGAACCTAGTTCTATTAAGAAGCAGGCAATAGGTCTTTTACTTTTGGCTTTCGGATACTTGTTTATAGCATTTGGAGTAAAAGATGTGGAACCAGGAGTCAAGGTGAGTATGATATGGCTTACCGGTCTTTATTTCATTCATACCATGGGTGAATTATGTCTTGCTCCAATAGGATTGTCTCTGGTGTATAAACTTTCGCCTGCACGGTTTTCTTCGCTTTTGATGGGTGTGTGGTATCTCAGCACGTCTGCTGCAAATAAAATGGCCGGAATGTTGAGCGGTTATTATCCTGAGGGCGGAGTGGTGAAGAGCTTTTTAGGTTATCAGGTTGGAGATTTGCATGATTTCTTCCTCCTTTTTGTGTATATGAGTGGGACGGCTGCAGTGGTTTTATTCCTTCTGTCTGGGAAATTACAGAGCCTTATGCCGGAAAAATAAAAAATATTATAGCCACAAAAGAAAATATATTAATTCCCTTTTGTGGCTATTTTAATTTTTTACAGATATATATCTGAATATGTTATCATCCAAATAATTCGTCAAGCTTCTTGTATAATTCTTCTGATTCGCCTACAAAAATCTCTACTATATTGCCATCAGGGTCAATAAGTATTTTTGTTGGATATCCTGAAACTGCATAGTTTGTAGTTATTTCGTCAGCTTTGCCGTTGTAAAGGTTTGTCCATGGCAACTGGAGCTCTTCTACTCCTTCACGCCATTTCTTTTCAGTGTCTCTACAACATATGCCGACAATCTCCATCTTATTTTTATATTTTGCGTAATATTTCTTCATATCTGGCATACCTTTTATACACCAGCCGCACCAGGTTCCCCAGAAGTCGAGTAGAGTATATTTCCCTTTGAATGAAGCTAAAGTCATTTCTTCACCGTTCATATTTTTTAGTTTGAAGTCTGGGGCAGGTTTTCCAGGCTTTATATTCTCTGCAACTTTTTCTATAGCGGCAAACTTCTTGTAATTGTTTGCAGTATTTGATATGAGTTCCTTTAGTACACCGTTTTTTACATTCTCGCCTAGCAGTTTTTCAGCTTCTATACCGTCTGCAACTCTCAAGCTTTGAAATAAATATCCAGATAGGGTAGAATTAGTGTTATTTTTTATATAGTCAAGTTTTGAAGCACTTAACTGTGCGTTCAGATCTTTGATGATTATATTCAGGGAGTCAATAGCTTCTTTATTTTTGGTCAGGTGTGCTTCCGTAAATTTTTTTCTTACTCCTTTGATCTCATTTTCTTTATCTGTTATGTCCTTCGTATCATTAAGTTTATCATATATTTCCGTTCCTGATGCGGAAAGATTGTCAATGTTTCCATTAATTCTCATCTTTTCGCCCGGAAGAAGCAGAAAAAGTGGATTATCGTACATTCTGATAGCCTCGTTCCCTTTCGGCTTTTCTATTATATAAAGTGATGTGAGGGAAGAATCAGGTATATTGACGGCAAATTTATTGTCTATAACTGCGACAGTGTCAGATTTTATTGATTTCCTGGTAATAGGGTCAATTGTAAAAACTATAATACTGTCATTCTTTATACCGCTGATTTCACCTGTAAGATTGTAATTGCTCTGGTTTGTACATGCACATGTCAGCATTGCTAAAAGTGCCAGTTTGCTTTTGTTCTTCATGCTTTTTGTTTGTTATTTAGTTAATAGATTTTATAATTCCTTCATTTTACTTGTTTTTCAGCATATCCTCTAATCTTATAAGTTCGTCCCTATATTGTGCGGCCTCGATGAAATCAAGATTCTTTGCAGCATCCTGCATGAGTTTTCTTGTCCTTTCAATGCTTTTCTTAAGTTGTTCCTTTGACATGTATTGAACGATAGGATCTGCAGCCGCATATGATGTCTCAACTTGTTCTGTGTAAACTTTAGGTGCTGCCGACTTGTCGTCTGTACTTTCCTTGTCTCCGAGAATTTGAGTCCTGACTTTCTTTATTTGTTGAGGTGTAATTCCGTGTTCTTCGTTGTAGGCAAGTTGTTTTTCACGGCGGCGGTTTGTTTCGTCTATTGTGAGCTGCATGCTTTCTGTTATCTTGTCGGCATACATTATGACTTTACCGTTTACGTTTCTTGCGGCTCTACCGGCTGTCTGCGTAAGCGAACGGTGTGAACGCAGGAACCCTTCTTTATCTGCATCGAGTATAGCCACCAGTGATACTTCAGGCAAGTCAAGTCCTTCTCTCAACAAGTTTACTCCAACCAGTACATCGTATATCCCCTGTCTGAGTTCATCCATTATTTTTACACGTTCCAGGGTGTCAACGTCACTGTGTATGTAGTTGCATTTTATTCCGTTGTTGAGAAGGTATTCAGTTAGTTCCTCGGCCATACGTTTGGTAAGTGTAGTGACGAGAACTCTTTCGTTTGCCTCAATCCTCTGCTGGATTTCTTCCATCAAATCATCAATCTGGTTTAGGCTCGGCCTTACTTCAATAATTGGGTCTAGAAGTCCTGTAGGGCGTATTACCTGGTCAACTACAATACCTTCGCTTTGTATGAGTTCGTAGTCTGCCGGAGTCGCACTTACATATATCACCTGATTAATCATTTCTTCAAACTCTTCAAATTTCAGCGGACGGTTGTCCATGGCTGCAGGAAGTCTGAACCCATATTCTACAAGGTTTTTCTTTCTGGCTCTGTCGCCGCCATACATGGCTCTGATTTGCGGTACACTAACGTGACTCTCGTCTATTACTAGCAAAAAGTCCTTAGGGAAGAAATCGAGTAAGCAGTATGGACGTGTTCCGGCTTCTCGTCCGTCAAAATAACGTGAATAGTTTTCTATTCCGGAGCAATGTCCAAGTTCACGAATCATTTCCATATCATATGTTACCCTTTCATAAAGCCTTTTTGCCTCTAAAGGTTTTCCGTTCTCCTCGAAAAAGGCAACTTGCTTGGTAAGATCATCTTCTATTTGGTGGATTGCCCTTAAGGTACTCTCTTTTGTTGTCATAAAGAGGTTAGCCGGGTATATCTTGTATTCATCGAAATCAGCCATTTTATGTCCCGATATAGGGTCTATTTCTTCTATGGCATCAATCTCATCATCCCAAAACATAACTCTCAAAAGGTTGTCGGAATAGGCCAGATATATATCGATGGTGTCACCTTTTACCCTGAAGTTTCCTCTATTGAGTTCTATATCGTTCCTGACATACAGACTATCTACCAGACGTCTTAGGAATACATTTCTGTCAAGTAACTTTCCACGTTTGATTTCTATTACATTGTCATAGAAATCTGCTGGGTTACCCATACCGTATATACATGATACAGAAGATACTACAATAACGTCTTTTCTGCCTGATAATAGGGCAGAGGTAGCCGCTAACCTGAGCTTGTCAATTTCGTCGTTTATGGCAAGGTCTTTTTCTATGTATGTATCTGTTGACGGCAAATATGCTTCCGGTTGATAATAATCATAATAGGATACGTAATATTCTACTGCATTGTTAGGAAAAAAGTGTTTGAACTCGCCATACAATTGCGCTGCAAGCGTCTTGTTATGACTTAATATAAGTGTAGGCTTATTGATTTCCTTTATGACATTTGCGATGGTAAAAGTTTTTCCAGAACCTGTTACTCCAAGTAATGTTTGTGCCTTTACGCCATTTTTTATTCCTTCTGTAAGTTGTTTAATGGCTTCCGGTTGGTCTCCTGTAGGCTTGTATTCTGATATAAGTTCAAAATTCATGTTAGTAGTTTTTATGATGTAAAAGTACATAAATATTTGTTTTTATGCTTTATTGTAACTAAAAATATCATTAAAAATGATTTTCATGTTGTATTATTCGTAATAAAACAGTAATTTTGCAGGACTATTTTTATAAATATGAAAAAGTACATTGTAATGGTTCTCCTTTCTGCAGGGTTTCTTTCTTCCTGTGGAGAGTATAATAGCGTACTTAAGAGTACGGATTATGAATATAAATATGAGGCTGCAAAGGTTTATTTTGCAAAAGGTCAGAATAGCAAGGCTGCAACAATTTTGGAAGAACTGATTCCTATAATGAAGGGAACTCGGTTTGGTGAAGAATCGTTGTATATGTTGGCCATGACCTATTTCAATCAGGGTGATTATATAACAGCATCGCACTATTTCAACACTTATTATACAACTTATCCTCGTGGAACTTATACGGAGTTGGCAAGATTTAATTCCGGTAAGGCTTTGTATCTTGACACACCAGAACCAAGATTGGATCAAAGTAGTACATATAAGGCAATACAGGAATTGCAGATGTATATGGAATATTTCCCAGGGACAGAAAGGCATGATGTAGCACAGAATATGATTTTTGAGTTACAGGATAAGCTTGTAGAAAAAGAATATCTGTCTGCAAAACTTTATTATGATTTAGGCTCATATACGGGAAATGCTTCAATGACCAGTTCTGGTAATAATTATTTGGCGGCAGTCGTAACAGCTCAGAATATACTGAAGGAATACCCTTATACTAAATTGCGTGAGGATTTGTCTATATTGATACTTCGTGCAAAATATGATATGGCGCGTGAAAGTGTGCTTGAAAAGAAAGAAGACCGTATGCGCGAGACAATAGACGAATATTATGCGTTTAAGAATGAGTTCCCGGAAAGCAAATACTCTAAAGAAGTAGAGAATATATTTAAAGAAGCCAGTAAGTTTGTTGGCTCAGTGGAAGAAGATTATTAAAAACATTTATAATTAAATATCGAATTATGGATTACAAAAAGTCAAATGCTCCTACTAACACCGTAACACGTAACATGATGGAACTGTGTGAAGACACAGGCAATATTTATGAAACTGTTGCAATCATAGGCAAGCGTGCTAATCAGATAGCAGTAGAAATGAAGAATGACCTGTCAAAGAAACTTCAGGAATTTGCATCTTACAATGATAATCTGGAAGAAGTTTTTGAGAATAGAGAGCAAATAGAGATTTCTCGTTATTATGAGAAACTTCCAAAGCCAACTTTGATAGCTACTCAGGAGTATATAGAAGGTAAGGTTTATTATAGGAATCCTGCTAAGGAAATAGAAAAGCTGAAATAAGAGACCGGTAATAATCCTAAAAGATAAAAGCCGTTTCGCGATATGGTGAACGGCTTTTTTTATTGTTAATAAGATAATTAAATGAAATTATGATACAACGTATTCAATCTGTGTATTTGCTTATTGTCGCAATTCTTTCAGTTATTGTGATGTCAAACCCTATAGGCAGTTTTATTGCTGCTGATAATTCTATAGTAGAGTTTACAAACCTTTCTTTGATTGATCAAAGTGGCGTGGAAGACTATAAACCATGGGCTCTGTTTGCCATACTGATGATCTCTGCAATAATATCTTTGATTACAATCTTTTTGTATAGAAAGAGAATGTTACAAATAAGACTGACTCTTTTTAATATTATATTGGCAATAGGTTATTATGTGACACTGGTTACATTTGTGTTTATGCTGAAAGGTGAGTCAACTTTTGTTCCGTCGTGGATGGTGTGTCTTCCTTTTGTGGGCATTGTATTGGACTGGTTGGCTATACGTGCCATAGGTAAGGATGAAATGCTGGTAAAGGCATATGAAAGATTAAGATAATAACTCGTTATTACCTGATTATATTTTACGGTGTGCTTATTAAAAGCATACCGTTTTTTTTGTTATATGCTTGTATAATTATTATATTTTTATTACATTGCATAAAAGAACTTGAGAGGAGGTTTCTTATGCATGATACAAGCATGATAGACAGTTTCAACTATGGTCGCACATCTGTTAATGGAGTATATGCCATAAGTATGGCTACAGAGTTCAGGCCATATTATGCACTATGGAGATTGTTTCCTGAACAGCAACCTTTATTCGTACGTACTCTTTCTGTCACATTTCAGGCGGCTGTAGGCCGTGCCATGGATATACTTCAAAATTGCAATGTCCAGTTGGTATGTTCTGATAATTCGGAGTTTGAAAGCTGTTATGGCCGTTCTGATGATATAATCCCTTTCGGTAAATATCGTGGTAAGAGATTGGCTGAGATTTATTATGTGGAGCCATCTTATGTGTTATGGCTGGCAAATAAGTTTAAGCCTGATTCCGACCGTTTTGACAGACTTATATCGCTGGCGAGATTATTTTCGATGGTACATTTTGAGTTGACCATACACAAAAACAGGATTTCTTCTGTCAGCCATTTTGTTGGTGAGAAAGGAGGAAAACTTAAAGAACTGTTGCTTAAGGTTATCAATGTTAGAAAGCAGGTTGATACGTATAAACCTGATTTCTTTGTTGACCAGAATGTGTTGGCGGCCGACCGTGACGGAAACCGATTTGTCTTTCTTGTAAAAGCTGCAGGCAGAAGTCTGTCGCCCAATGAATTGAGTTGTCATTCCAGGGTGATTGAACATGGAGAAACGCTGCATATATTGTCTGCGAAGGTAATGTCACATTACGAAAGCCGTGGAGTTAGATATACCAGGTTGGGATATGTTAAATTAGGGAAATAAGGGCGGATTTATTACCGCCCTGATCTTTTTTACTTAACGGGAAGAATTTCTATCCAGTAATCATCTGGATCGTTTATGAAATATAAACCCATTGCCTCATTTTCGAAGCATACATATCCCATTTCTTTGTGGAATTTTCTTACTTCGTCATAATCTCCTTCCACTCTGATGCACAGATGACTTTCATTTTCTCCTAAATCGTATGCTTCATTATGGTCTCTTAGCCAGGTAAGCTCAAGCAGGAAATTAGAACTGTTATCGGTAAGATAAACCAGAATGAATGAGCCGTCGGAAGCCTCTTTCCTATGGTGTTCAGTAAGTCCTAAGGCTTCTTCGTAGAATTTTATACTTTTCTCCAGATTAGTTACATTGATGTTGAAATGATCAAAATGTCCTTTTACTTTCATGTTGCTTATTGTTTATTGTGGATGAATTTTATAAAAATGATATAAACATGTTTGGGTATAGATTATCAGACATCAAATTCCTGTCCTCTGTATTTGATGTCAGGTGATGATACGCCATGTTCTCTTGCATATGTTTGAAACTTGTTTGCAGAGACAAAATCGTTCCAGAAGTGCATTGGAATAAACATTGATGTATTTATGGCTTCTATGAATTGTATTCCTCCTCTCATATACTCTTTTCCAAGTCTAGGATCGATTGGAAACATTGCCAAATCTATTTTGTTGTATTCTTTTTTTATTTGTCCAATTTCATCGATGAACCTCTTTTCATCTCTTTTCCATTCATCTTCGCTGCTCTCGTCCATCCAGTGCCAATTGTTTAAATCTCCTGCATGGAATATTGTTTTCCCTTCTGTTTCAATTATAAACGAAATGCCCACGTCTGTAGAGCCGAATGCTTTGACCTTTATATTTGAATCCTCATATGTTTCGCCTTTCTTCAACCATATGGCTTCTTCTTTTCCTATTTTTCTCCTCTTATATATATCCCGCGAAAGTATGTATGTGATATCCTCTTTTTGTTCTTTCCATTTCATGATATTATTATTGAAATGGTCTGCATGGAAGTGGCTTGCCAATACATACATTTTGCCTTTGCGCTTTAATAATTCATTGTGTAATATTCCTTGATTTTCGGATATTGAGTCCTCATTATAGTCTATTATTATGGTAAAAGTGTTTGCCAGTATGGCAAATCCGCTGTGATGTAGATATATTAGTTTCATGTAGTCTGTTTTAGTGATATGTTGCAAAAATACGAATTTATTAAGGAAAAAGCCCACCCGAACTGAGGTTTATTGTCCGGATGGGCTAAATATCAATGTATATGGGATTATGTTATTCCATAATTGTTCCCTTGTCGTTTATATAGACGATATATTCAAAATTCTCATTGTCAACCAATGTTATCTGATATATGTTTATTCCTTTTACGGTTTTTACTTCCACAGATCTCACAATATAGTCTTTGTATTCAAAGAAGATAGTTTCCTGTATATAGCCTGGTAATTCACTTATGTCTATAGAAGTGAATGTCTTATAAGTTTTTGTCGGTTCTGTTTTGCTGTCATTGTTTGCAGAGTTGAATGCGAATGTGTTTCCTATTCCCAAGATTATTATTAATGTGGCAAATGTCTTCTTCATATTTTACAAGTTTAGTTTTTAATAATTATACCAAACTATGTCCAAATGATGTGCCATTTATTTCTGAAAACTGTAACAGCTTGTTTGTCACTGGTTTATAATATGGGTAAGGAAAAATAGTATGAGGAGTTGCTGTGGAAGTATTCCACAAATATGTGTGGAATGTGGATAAATAATAAAGCTTCACGGCATCTTAATATGTTCTACCGGAGGCTTTATATTATTGTTTATTATTTAAAAAATCTGCTGAATATTCCATTCTTTTTTTTAGGACATGTTTCATATGCGTCATCGGATTCATTGTAAATATCCTCATATGTCAATTTCTCTTTTATCATCTTGTATATAGTACCCCAGTCGGGTAATCCTCCAAGATTTCTGTCGTCGATAAATAAATCGGCTTTCAGTTTTCTTGAGAAATGGTCGTGTGTTGTTTTTTCTTCCGGATAATTACTGTTTGCGGCATAGAACTCCAGCCCTCTTTCCTTGCAGAAGTTTATAGCCTCTTCCAGCAACTTTCCTTCTCTTACGCTCCATAAAATCAGAGTATGTTTTTCTTCTTTCAGTTTTTTGAGCGTTTCTATGGCAAATGGTATCTCCTTGCCTATGTATGGATATTTGTGCTCTACGATTGTTCCGTCAAAATCTACAGCTATTATCATGAATTACTCTCCTTGTTTATTTGTTGTATTTGTATCTTTCTTCTTGAAATTCTTTCTTTTGTTTCCGGGTTTCTTGCTATTTACCTTTCTTGAGAAAGCTTTCTTTTTGGCTGTTTGAGGTTTGTATTCCGGACCTTCTCCCAGTTCGTCAGGTATTTGCAGCTTGTATATTGTCTTGTCAAGGAATTTCTCTATCTGATAGAATTTTGTCTGTTCCGTTTCGTTTACGAATGTTATTGCGCATCCGTCGTTATTTGCTCTGGCGGTACGTCCTATGCGGTGTACATAGTCTTCGCAGTCATGAGGAACATCATAATTGATAACCAGTCTTATGTCATCAATATCTATACCTCTGGCCACAATGTCAGTAGCCACAAGTATGTTTACTCTGCCGTTTCTGAATTCGTGAAGGATTTCTTCTCTTTGGCTTTGTTCAAGGTCTGAATGCATTTCGCCGACACTGTGCCCCATACGCGACAATGCTTTTGCGACTTCTTTTACCTTGATTTTTGATGATGCGAATATTATTACTCTTTCGGGTTTCTGCGAAGAGAACAGGTCTTTTATTATGTTTAGCTTTTGCGCTTCATAACATATGTATGCCGCTTGTATTATTTTCTCGGCAGGTTTTGATACCGCCAGTTTTACTTCTACAGGATTGTTGAGAATATTTTCTGCCAGTTGTCTGATTTTCTCCGGCATTGTTGCCGAAAACATTATTGTCTGTCTTTCTTTTGGCAGATGCTTTACTATTTGCAGAATGTCGTCATAAAATCCCATGTCAAGCATTCTGTCGGCTTCATCCAGAATGAAGAAAGAAACCTTGGACAAGTCAACGTATCCAAGGCTGATATGGCTTATCAGGCGTCCCGGTGTGGCAATGACCACGTCTGCACCTAGAGTCAGACCTTTTTTCTCCTGTTCAAATCGTACACCGTCATTCCCGCCATATACGGCTACTCCTGATACAGGCATGAAATATGAGAACGCTTCCATCTGTCTGTCTATTTGTATAGCCAATTCGCGGGTAGGGGACATTATGATACAGTTTATGGAGTCTTCAGGGTATCCACCGCTGCATAGTTTGCTTAGTACAGGCAAAAGGTATGCTGCAGTTTTTCCCGTACCTGTTTGTGCTACGCCAATCAGGTCATGACCTTCCAACAACACCGGTATTGTATGTTCCTGTACCGGAGTACACTCTTTAAAATTCATGGCGTCAAGTGCGCTGAGTACGTTTTCGCCTAAATCCAATTCTGAAAACTCCATTAAAATTGATTGTTTTATGATATTCTTTTAGAGAATATTTATTCTTGTTACTAGTATTCCGCAAAGTTAATCAAAATATGCTTTACAAGCCATATAAACGTGATTTTTTTACATTTTGACATTGTTTTAAATGCACCTTCGAATTGATTTATATCATAGAAATATGTTTAACAACATAAAAAATAATGTAAATATTATGCCTCTTGGTAAAAAATACTTATCTTTGCCACGATTTCAAAAATTAAACATGCTGGTTTACAGGTTTCCGTGATGGAAATTCAGCGTGGAAATAATGTTCCGAGGTGAAATCCCTGTTAAGGACAGGCTCGGATAGTATTAACCAAAATCACATTACATGATTAAAAGTGTAAAGCCGATTTTTGTTGTATTAGTCTTCAGTTCCTTAATTTCTTTCTCATTTATTGAGAAGAAAGATCCTACAGAGAAACTGGTACCAGGCGATAAGGTGCCAATACCAGTTCTTGAAAATGAAAAGCAGACGCTCGACCTGCATGCCGGTGAAGGCAAATATACTTTGTTGAGCTTTTGGGCCGGATATGACGCTATGTCAAGAATGAAGAATGCTGAGTTATGTCATGCATTGAAAAATTCGGACCGTATAAAGATGATATCTGTTTCATTGGACCGTTATGAGTCTGTATTTAATGCGGTAGTAGAACAAGATTGTCTGGAATCTTCGCTTTGTTACAATGAAACAGGCGGCAGGACATCCGAACTCTATAAAGAGTTTGGCCTGAGAGAAGGATTTGCCAATTATCTGATAGATAATGATGGAGTGATAGTGGCAAAGAATGTTTCGGCCGGTGATTTAGCCTCGTACTTGAATTGACTCAAGTCGGTTGGTACGGGTCCTGAAAGATGAAATAAATGAATACAACAAAAAAGCAAAAGAGACTGTCTCAGTATCAATGTTGAGACAGTCTCTTTTTTATTTGTTTATTGTGTCTGTTACTTTATAATTTCCAACTCCTTGAAACATTTCAAGAGTTTGTCTATTGCAAAGTCAACTTGTTCTTTGGTGTGAGTAGCCATTAGGGCAAATCTTACCAATGTGTCCTGTGGAGCGCATGCAGGTGGAATTACCGGATTGATGAATACGCCTTCATCAAATGCCATCTTCGTTACAAGGAAAGTTTTGTCTGTGTCGCGTACATAAAGTGGTATGATAGGACTTTCTGTGTCGCCAATTTCAAATCCACATTCGCGGAAACGTTTCAATGCATAGTTTGTGATTTTCCACAAGTTTTCCTGGCGCTGCGGTTCTGTCTGAAGGATGTGAAGAGCTTCCATAGCGGCTGCTGTAGCTGCTGGTGTGCTGCTGGCCTGGAATATGTATGAGCGTGCGTTGTGGCGCAACCAGTTTATTATGTCTTTATCGGCTGCCACGAAACCACCTATAGATGCAAGCGATTTACTGAATGTACCCATAATCAGGTCCACTTCGTCAGTCAGGCCGAAATGGTCGCATACTCCGCGTCCGTTACGTCCGAATACGCCTACTCCGTGAGCTTCGTCAACATAAACTGTAGCATTATATTTCTTCTTCAAACGGATTATTTCAGGCAGGTTTGCCAAATCACCTTCCATTGAGAATACACTGTCAACAACTATCAGCTTGATGGCGTCTGGTTCGCATTTCTGCAATTCTTTTTCCAAAGCTTCCATGTCGTTGTGCTTGTATTTCAGCTGTGTAGCGAATGTCAGACGGCGGCCGTCAACGATTGATGCGTGGTCACGGTCGTCGCAGATGATATAATCGCCACGTCCTACAAGCTGTGGGATAACACCTTCATTGACAGTGAAACCAGTAGAGAAACACAAGGCTTCGTCCTTACCGATAAATTCAGCAAGCTCCTTCTCAAGTTGTACGTGGATGTCGAGTGTTCCGTTCAGTAGCCTTGAGCCTGCACACCCTGTTCCATATTTACGGGTTGCCTCTATTGCTGCATTAATAATCCTCTGATCGTATGTCAAACCCATATATGAGTTAGATCCGAACATTAACACCTTTTTCCCGTCCATCATTACTTCTGTGTCCTGATGACTGTCTATTTCGCGGAAATAAGGATAAACCCCCTTCTCCATATACATTTGCGGGAGTCTGAATTTACTTAACTTTTCTTGTAATAATCCCATATTCTATTTTTGATAGATTTTCTTTGTTTTAACAGCCTGCAAAGATAGTAAAAAATCAACAAAGGATAACAATATGGAACGTTTTTTGTATCAGTGAGTAAGATTTTATTTAAACCGGATAATTTATATATAAATAAGTATTACATTTGCATAGACAACCAACTCTAGCTAAATATGGACATAAGGGAGGACATCATTTTCATTGTAAATCCTATTTCTGGCACCCAGGGCAAGGAGGCCATAATTCAATATATAGAATCCAATATAAACAGAAATATATTTAATCCCAGAATTATAAAGACTGAATATGCCGGTCATGCATATGATATAGCCGCAAAGGCTGTCGATGACAAAGTTTCGTTTGTAGTGGCTATCGGTGGCGACGGTACTATAAACGAAGTAGGACGTGCGCTGGTACATTCGGATACGGCTCTTGGAATTATTCCATGCGGTTCCGGAAACGGGTTGGCGCGCCATCTTCATATACCTATGGATTATCAGAAAGCGCTGCAGGTGATAAACAATGCCAATGTGCGTACGATTGATTATGGCAAAATAGCCGGTCATCCTTTCTTCTGTACATGTGGAGTGGGGTTCGATGCTTTTGTCAGCCTTAAGTTTGCAGGTTCAAAACGCAGAGGGCTCATAACTTATCTTGAAAACACTCTTCAGGAGAGTCTTCATTATAAGCCTGAAACGTATGAGATAGAAAACTCCGAAGGTACGGTTAAATATAAGGCTTTTCTTATAGCGTGTGGAAATGCTTCGCAATATGGCAATAACGCTTATATCGCTCCGCAGGCTTCACTGTCCGATGGCATGATGGATATAACAGTGCTTGAGCCTTTTACGGTTCTTGATGTGCCGTCTCTTTCGTTTCAGCTGTTTACCAGAACTATAGACATGAACAGCCGGATTAAAACGATGAAGGATAGTAAAATCACCATACACAGGGCTACAGAAGGTGTTTTCCATTTTGACGGCGACCCTATGATTGGACCTAAAGATCTTACGGTGGAGATTATCCCGTCGGCATTAAAAGTGATATGTCCTCCAAAACCGAAACGCAGTGTTTACGAGCCGCATAACATATTACAGCATATTACGGACTTCATTGAGGGTAAACCGGTATCGGCATCAATCGCTGAAAAACACAGAAAATTGATGGAAATGAACCGTAACATAATGAAGAAACTGGTCAAGAAAAATGAGAACACGCCGGAGTGAATTGTTTTTACAGATAATATTCCGATGTAAGTGACAGGTATTCCTTGCTTTTTTCTCCGTTCTCGGATAATAACAGTTGTGAGAACTCTGTGTATTCCTCGGAATGCCCTTTTTTAAATCTCAACATTACTCTTTTGGGAGTGGCGCCTGGTTTGGTTGTCACTTCCGTCTTATGTGAAAGGTATAATCTGTATTTTAAAGCCTCGGCTATAAATTCGGCCGATGATGTGGCGGGCAATATCACGCATAGCGCACCTCCTTCGGAAAGCATGAAAGAGGCAGCTTTGGTCAGTGTATTGAAATCCAGAATGTCAGTATGTCTCGCCATGTTTCTCTTTTCGTGGTGTCCTTTGGTGTCTTCTTTAAAGAATGGTGGGTTGGACACTATTAGGTCATATTCTCCTTCATGATTGGTATAGAAATCGTTAATGTCAGTATTTATTACCGACAGCCTGTCTCTCCATTCTGTGCTGTCCATGTTTTCCCTGGCTTGTATGGCGGCTTCTCCGTCTATTTCTATCCCCGTTATCAAGGCTTCGCTCTTCTGTGCTAACATAATGGCTATCAGGCCTGTACCGGTACCAATGTCTGCTATTCTCGACGCGTTTTCTGTATTGGTCCATGCTCCAAGCAGAACTCCGTCGGTACCTACCTTCATGGCGCATTTGTCTTGTCTTATAGTGAATTTCTTAAATTTGAAATATTCGTTTCCCATTGTTGCTTTTACTTGTCTGCTGCAAAGATACTCATATCGGCCGGATTTGCATTGCGTATAATGAAAAGAATTGGTATTGTCATTAGGACATAAAAAGTATTATATCCATGTCCGCTCATAAAAATGTAGTTTCTTCTTCATTTTGTATAAATACAAGCTGTATTTGTGTAAATACAAGTTATTTATATAAAAATACAATCTATGTTTTTATAAATATAAGTTGTATTTATAGATGGTGTCATGGCAAAATACATTTTCATACCTGCGTTTATGATTATTTGCCGTGATACATTTCTGAAAACTTCTGTCTGGAAATAGATATTTCCTTATTTTATGTTTCATTTGATATAAAATGTTTTATTATTATGTGTATAATCACTAACTTTGTAGCCGTTTGTATAAACAGATAATTCACGATAAAATATGCCGGAAGATAAAAAAAGTAAGATGAGCAAGAAAGATGAAGTAGCTTTGATAGCTAAAATAGATATAGATCAGACTGACATGCCAATAGAAAATTTGGAGGGGGAAATGCCGGTATTGCCATTGCGCAATATGATAATATTCCCGGAAATTGTGATGCCGGTAGCCATAGGCAGAAGAAGCACTTTGGAACTGGTTAAGTCTGCATACAAGAAGAAACTTCCAGTGATATTGGCTACACAGAAAGACGCCATGGTTGACGAACCTAACATGGATGATTTGTATCCGTTGGGCGTAGTAGGAAGGATTGTGCGCATTTTGGAGTTGCCGGGAGGTGCTACAAACGCGCTCATACATACATGCGGACCAAAGGTCAGACTGGAGAGTATAGTTTCTACAGAACCGTATCTGACAGGAACAGCACAGCCTATATTGGAAAATAACAAGACTCCTAAGACAAACGAGTTTAAGGCTATAATGAGTACATGTTTTGATGTGATGAAGAAATTGCATGAAAGCATGGAAGAGGTCGGACAAGATTTCCTTATGGCCTTAAGAGATATGGAAGGTGATGCTGTCAGGATAAATTTCATATGTTCTAATTTCCCGCTTGAGATTACTGCCAAGTATGAACTCCTTAAGCACGACTCTATTAAAGACAGGGCTATACACCTTATAGAGTATCTGAACGAGCAGTTGGAAATAGCCAAACTGAAACAGAATATCCAGATGCGTACGCGTGAGGAACTGGACAAGCAGCAGCGTGAATATTTCCTTCAGCAACAGCTCAAGAATATACAGGATGAGCTGGGTAATGGTGCAGAAAGCGAGATAGACAATCTGCGTGCCCAGGGACAGAAGAAACTGTGGTCAAAGGAAGTTGCTGAGATTTTTGAGAAGGAGGTGACAAAGCTGGAAAGGATTAATCCGCAGTCGCCTGACTATAATGTGCAGTATTCGTACCTGCAAAATCTGCTGGCACTGCCATGGAATGTGTTTACTCCGCAGAATATTAATCTGAAAGCAGCCGAGAAGACTCTTAATCATGACCATTACGGACTGGAGAAGGTAAAGGAACGTATTCTGGAACATTTGGCCGTATTGAAACTTAAAGGCGATATGAAATCTCCTATACTGTGCCTTTATGGCCCTCCGGGAGTAGGTAAGACATCATTGGGACGTTCCATAGCATCGGCTTTGAAGAGAAAATATGTCAGAATGTCGCTCGGTGGAGTTCATGACGAGGCTGAAATCAGAGGACATAGGAAAACATATATCGGTGCTATGCCGGGACGTATTATAAAGAGCCTTATAAAGGCCGGTTCGTCAAATCCGGTTATAATCCTCGATGAAATAGATAAACTCGGCAGCAGTAATCAGGGCGACCCGTCATCAGCTATGCTTGAAGTGTTGGACCCTGAGCAGAATGGTACATTCCATGACAACTATATAGACATCGATTATGATTTGTCTAACGTCATGTTTATAGCTACGGCCAATAATCTGGGAGGAATACCGGCTCCGTTGCTTGACAGAATGGAGCTTATTGAGGTTAGCGGATACATTACAGAGGAAAAGATAGAGATAGCCAGAAGGCATCTTATTCCGAAGGCTATGGAGGCAAACGGCCTGACAAAAGACAATATAAAACTGTCGAAGGCGGCTATAGAATTTATAATAGAGAATTATACACGCGAGAGTGGAGTGCGTGAACTTGAAAAGAAAATAAACAAGGTCATGAGACGTACCGCTTTCAATATAGCTTCAGGCAAAGAGGTTTCTACAACAGAGCTTAAGGCAGAGGATATACCGGCATGTCTTGGCCCGGTTGAATACTCCAGGGATAAATACCAGGGAAATGAATATGCCGGAGTTGTTACCGGACTGGCATGGACTGCTGTGGGTGGTGAAATATTGTTCGTCGAAACAAGCCTTAGCCGTGGCAAGGGAAGCCGTCTGACGCTTACGGGAAATCTGGGCGACGTTATGAAAGAGTCTGCCATGCTGGCATTGGAATATCTCAAGGCGCATAACGATTTGCTTGGAGTACCGGAGGAAGTATTTGAAAACTGGAATATACACATACACGTGCCCGAAGGAGCAATTCCTAAAGACGGACCGTCGGCAGGTATAACTATGGTTACTTCGCTGGCATCCGCACTTACTAGAAGAAAGGTGAAGAACCGCCTGGCCATGACTGGCGAGATAACCCTTCGCGGAAAAGTGTTGCCGGTGGGAGGTATAAAGGAAAAAATTCTGGCTGCCAAACGTGCCGGAATAGAAGAAATAGTTCTTTGCAAGGATAATAAGAAAGATATAGACAATATTCCGGAAATATACCTTAAAGGATTGAAGTTCCATTATGTTGGCGATATAAGGGAGGTGCTCGACATAGCCCTTACTGATGAAGTGGTGACTAATGCGCCAAAACTTACTATACCTGAGGAAAAGAAGGAAAATTGACCATAAAATTTAGACCGATAATATATGAAATTTGAATTACAATATACGGACCCTAAGTCAAATGCCAGGGCAGGACTTATCACTACTGATCATGGACAGATTGAAACTCCTATTTTCATGCCAGTGGGAACACTTGGCACTGTAAAAGGGGTTCAGCTTCCGGAACTGAAGGAGGATATCAAGGCTCAGATTATACTTGGAAATACATACCATCTTTATCTGAGACCTGGACTTGACGTCATCGAAGGTGCTGGCGGATTGCATAAGTTCAATGGATTTGACCGTCCTATGCTGACTGACAGTGGCGGATTTCAGGTGTTCTCATTGTCCGGAATAAGAAAAATGCGTGAGGAAGGTGTGGAATTCCGTTCTCATATTGACGGCTCAAAACATCTGTTTACTCCTGAAAAAGTTATGGATATAGAACGTACTATCGGTGCCGATATAATGATGGCATTCGATGAGTGTGCTCCAGGTACGTCTGATTATGACTATGCTAAGAAATCCATGGAGCTTACTCACAGATGGCTGGACAGATGTATAACTCGTTTTAACGAGACAGAGCCTAAATATGGATATAATCAGTCTTTGTTCCCTATAGTGCAGGGATGTGTATATCCGGATTTGCGCAAACGTTCTGCCGAATATATAGCTTCAAAGGGTGCCGACGGTAATGCTATCGGAGGATTGGCGGTAGGAGAACCTACTGAAAAGATGTATGAGATGATAGAAGTGGTTAACGAAATTCTTCCGAAAGACAAGCCAAGATATCTGATGGGGGTAGGTACACCGGTCAATATACTTGAAGGAATAGAGCGTGGTGTTGACATGTTCGATTGTGTTATGCCTACTCGTAATGGACGTAACGGAATGCTTTTCACAAAGAATGGCATTATGAACATGCGCAACAAGAAGTGGGAGAAAGACTATTCGCCAATCGAGGAGGACGGAGCGTCATATGTGGATACTTTGTACAGCCGTGCATATCTCAGACATCTGTTCCATGCCGAAGAATTGTTGGCCTTGCAGATTGCCTCTATACATAACCTCGCATTCTATTTGTGGTTGGTCAAGGAAGCCAGGGCACATATAATAGCAGGCGATTTCTCAACATGGAAACCGGCAATGGTGGAACGTCTGTCCACCCGCCTGTAACTACTGGCAGTTTGAAGTGAAACTCTAATATAGTAATATGAAGGAGAAACTTTTAAGATTAAAGGAGAAAATCCTGAAACGTTTCTGGTTGAGACGTATAGACAGGTATATAATGAAAAAGTTTCTGGGTACATTCTTTTTTGCCCTGACTCTAATCCTGTCTATATCCATAGTGTTCGACATAAACGAAAACATAGATAAGTTTATAAACAGTAAGGCTCCTCTGGAAGCAATCATTTTTGACTATTACATGAACTTTGTTCCGTATTATGCCAATCTGTTCAGTCCGCTGTTTATATTCATATCCGTTATATTTTTTACCAGTAAGCTGGCTGAGAACTCCGAGATTATTGCTATGTTTTCTACCGGAATGAGTTTCAAAAGGTTGCTGGTGCCATATTTTCTTTCGGCAGCGATTATAGCCATAGGTACTTATGTGCTTAGTTCTGAGTTTATACCTAAGGGTAGTGCTGTCAGAATAGACTTTGAAACGAAATACAAGAACAAGAAGAAGGTTAATTATGCACGCAATATACAGTTGGTGGTAGATACCAACACTATTGCCTATATGGAAAGATACGAAAATTATAATCTTACCGGATATCGTTTTTCGCTCGATAAGTTTGAGGATAATAAGCTTGTGTCCCATCTTACGGCAAGACGAGCCACTTATGATACTACACAACAGCATAAATGGGTTGTTAGGGACTACATGATAAGGGAGATGAAGGGTATGAAGGAAGTGATAACCAAAGGTGAGAAACTTGATACCGTAATCAAAATGGAGCCTCAGGACTTCCTGATAACGCGAGATCAGTATGAAACTATGACCAGTCCGGAACTGAAAACTTATATTGATAATCAGAAACGTCGTGGTTTTGCCAATATAAAGGAGTTTGAGGTGGAATATTATAAACGTATAGCAACTCCGTTTGCGGCGTTCATTCTTACCCTTATAGGCGCATCGCTTTCTTCAAAGAAGGTAAAAGGAGGTATGGGTATGAACCTTGGTGTCGGTCTGGGATTGAGCGCCTCATACATACTTTTCCAGACTATATCCTCTACATTCGCTATCAGCGGAAATGTTCCGCCTGTTGTTGCGGTCTGGATACCTAATATACTGTACCTGTTTATTGCCATATATTTGTATATAAAGGCTCCTAAATAGCTGAAAAATCTCTGATATAACGCATCAACGCCTTGCGGTCCACATGGATTTTGCAAGGCGTTGATGCGTTTTTTGTATCTGCGCTTTTTGCCGGAAAATGCGGAACTTGAGTTAGAAAAATCATGTGTTTGCGTTTTTTAACAAATGAGGTTTTCTCTAAAATATTCAACTGTAGTTAGCCGATTAAACGCTTTTTCGTGTTGTTATATTTTATCTTTGAAAAATACAATAACTGTTTATCTTCTGTCGGGCTCTAATCATGTGTAAATATCTGTAAGTTAAATGCTTTATTGCAGTATGAGGAACAGCGTGCAATAATGGGTGAATTACATTAAATATCATATTGTATATTGGATGAAAAGGTTATATGGTGATATTGTATTATATATGATATGTATTTCATTGAATATTAAATGAATATGCAGCTATGAATTTTTTTCTTTTATTTCTTGCATAATTGAAAATAATGCTTTTTATTTGCACTCGGAAAACAGATAAACACATATAGTATGGAACACAAAATGCCTTTGGCTAACAATCATATTTCCGTTGACTGCGTGGTTGTAGGATTTGACGGCGAACGCTTGAGAGTCCTTCTTCTCAGACGTATAGGCGAGGACAGCGGTGAGGTCTTTCACGATATGAAACTTCCCGGTAGTCTTATATATATGGATGAAGATTTGGACGGTGCTGCGAAACGTGTGTTAAACGAACTGACAGGTCTCAAGAATGTTAATCTTATGCAGTTTAAGGCTTTCGGCTCTAAAGACAGAACCAAGAACCCTAAAGATGTAAGGTGGCTGGAAAGAGCCCAGAAGGCAAAAGTTGAACGCATAGTGACGATAGCATATCTGGCGCTTGTCAAGATAGACAGGGCATTGAACAAGAATCTTGATAATTTTCAGGCTGAGTGGGTTCCGTTGGATGAAATAAAGGACTTGGCGTTCGACCATAATCTTATTATAGATGAAGCTATAAAATTTATCCGCCAGTACGTGGAGTTTACTCCATCATGTCTGTTTGAACTGCTCCCTAGAAAGTTTACGGCTTTGCAGTTGAGAACTCTTTATGAAGTTCTGTTCGGTAAGCAGATTGACGTGAGAAACTTCCATAAGAAAATAATGATGATGGAATACGTAATCCCGATGGACGAGTATCAGCAGGGAGTGTCCCACAGGGCTGCAAGGTATTACAGATTTGACAAAAAAATATATAACAAGACAAGAAGATAATCTAAAACTATATTAACATGTATTTATTAGGATATGATATTGGTAGTTCGTCTGTTAAGGCGAGTTTGGTAAATGCCGTTACAGGCAAGTGTGTATCTTCTGCGTTTTTCCCTAAGACAGAAGCTGCTATTATAGCTGTAAAGCAGGGATGGGCAGAGCAGGAACCTGCCAACTGGTGGGAAAACCTTAAACTTTCCACAAATGCTATAATGGCTGAGTCAGGAGTAAAACCTGAGGACATAAAGGCTATAGGTATATCTTATCAGATGCATGGTCTGGTATGCGTTGATAAAGACCAGAACGTTCTTCGTCCTGCCATCATATGGTGTGACTCAAGAGCTGTGCCATATGGACAGAAGGCTTTTCAGACAATAGGCGAGGAAAAATGCTTGTCGCATCTGCTTAACTCTCCTGGTAACTTTACCGCATCAAAACTTGCATGGATTAAGGAAAACGAGCCGGAAATCTTTGAAAAGATATATAAGATTATGCTTCCGGGAGATTACATCGCCATGAAACTGACAGGTGAAATATGCACTACTGTATCAGGCCTTTCAGAAGGTATGTTCTGGGATTTCAAGAACAACCGTGTAGCAGATTTCCTTATGGATTATTATGGCTTTGACAAGTCTATAATAGCTGATATCAAGCCTACTTTCTCTGAACAGGGTAGGGTGACAGCCTCAGCCGCAAAGGAACTGGGACTTAAAGAAGGTATTCCTGTAACATACCGTGCCGGCGACCAGCCTAACAACGCTCTTTCATTGAATGTATTCAATCCGGGTGAAATAGCATCTACAGCAGGTACTTCCGGAGTAGTATATGGTGTGAACGGAAAGGTTAATTATGATCCTAAATCAAGAGTAAATACTTTTGCACATGTAAACCATACTGCAGAACAGACACGTCTTGGAGTGTTGCTTTGTATTAATGGAACTGGTATCCTAAATTCATGGATAAAACGTACAGTTGTTCCTGAAGGCGTTTCATATGCGCAGATGAACGATCTTGCTGCTCAGGCTCCTATCGGTGCGGGCGGCGTAAGCATCCTGCCTTTCGGTAACGGTGCTGAACGTATGTTGCAGAATAGGGAAGTTGGATGTTCTATCAATGGAGTCAACTTCAACCTTCACAACCGTAATCATATTATCCGTGCGGCTCAGGAAGGAATTGTATTCTCGTTCAAGTACGGAATAGATATCATGAAAGGTATGGGAATGGATGTACAGAAAATCCATGCGGGACATGCCAATATGTTCTTGAGCCCTATATTCCGTGAAACATTGGCAGGAGTAACAGGTGCAACGATTGAATTGTATGATACAGACGGTTCTGTAGGTGCTGCCAAAGGTGCAGGTATGGGAGCTGGTATTTACAAGGATAACAATGAAGCGTTTGCAACACTTGAAAAGCTTGAGGTTATCGAACCAAAACAGAGTGATGCCGCTGCTTATGCTGACGCTTACGGACGTTGGGTAGAATATTTGGAAAAACTATAATAAAAATAATAATAGAATAGATTTATTGTCAACTTTAATATTAACTTTTTAAATTTTGAATATTATGGCAACAAAAGAGTACTTTCCTGGAATTGGAAAAATCAAATTTGAAGGTGTAGAAAGTAAAAACCCTATGGCATTCCGTTACTACGATGCTGAAAAAGTAATCTTGGGCAAAAAGATGAAAGACTGGTTGAAATTCTCTATGGCATGGTGGCACACATTGTGCGCTGAAGGTGGCGACCAGTTCGGTGGGGGAACTAAGTCTTTCCCTTGGAAAGGAAACCCTGACAAAGTACAGGCTGCTAAAGATAAAGCAGATGCTGGATTTGAAATCATGCAGAAATTGGGTATAGAATATTATTGCTTCCATGATGTTGACCTTTGCGATGAAGCTGAAACAATCGAAGAATATGAAGCTAACTTGAAAGAAGTTGTTGCTTACCTGAAACAGAAACAGGCTGAAACTGGTGTTAAACTGTTGTGGGGTACCGCAAACGTATTCGGACACGCTCGCTATATGAACGGTGCTGCTACAAACCCTGATTTCGACGTTGTAGCTCGTGCTGCTGTTCAGATTAAGAATGCTATCGACGCTACTATCGAACTTGGTGGTACTAACTATGTATTCTGGGGCGGACGTGAAGGTTATATGTCACTTCTTAACACAGACCAGAAACGTGAAAAAGAGCACTTAGCTCAGATGTTAACTCTTGCTCGTGACTATGCACGTTCTAAAGGCTTTACTGGTACATTCCTTATCGAACCAAAACCAATGGAACCATCTAAACACCAGTATGATGTTGACACTGAAACAGTTATCGGTTTCTTGAAAGCTCACAACCTTGACAAGGACTTCAAAGTTAATATCGAAGTAAACCACGCTACTCTTGCTGGTCACACATTCGAACACGAACTTGCTGTAGCTGTTGACAACGGTATGCTTGGTTCTATCGACGCTAACCGTGGTGACTATCAGAACGGATGGGATACAGACCAGTTCCCAATCGACAACTACGAATTGATTCAGGCTATGATGCAGATTATCCGTGGCGGTGGTCTTGGAAATGGTGGTACTAACTTCGATGCTAAGACTCGTCGTAACTCTACTGACCTTGAAGATATCTTCATCGCTCACATCGCAGGTATGGATGCTATGGCTCGCGCTCTTGAAAATGCAGCTCGTTTGCTCGAAGAATCTCCATACAAGAAGATGCTTGCTGACCGTTACTCTTCATTCGACAGCGGTAAGGGTAAAGAATTCGAAGAAGGAAAACTTACTCTTGAAGATGTTGTTGCTTATGCTAAGGCTAACGGCGAACCAAAACAGACTAGCGGTAAGCAGGAACTTTACGAGGCTATTGTAAATATGTATTGCTAATATCTGATTAAATAATCAGAACATGGTCGGTGCACGGTTGTCGGCGGTATTTTACCCAAGGCAACAGTGTGCCGGCTTATTTCGTTTTTTTTCATTAATTAAAAATCTTGTTATTATGAATAATACAGAAAAAGGCAGTAAAGCCTATCTCTTTTCCATAGTTCTGGTCGCTGTTTTGGGAGGATTGCTGTTCGGTTATGATACAGCTGTGATTTCCGGAGCGGAGAAAGGACTTCAGGCATTCTTTATGGGTGCGAGTGATTTTACATATACGGATGCATGGCATGGCATTACTTCTTCAAGTGCGCTTATAGGTTGTATCATCGGTAGTGCCATATCAGGTTTCTTTGCGTCAAGGTTTGGACGTAAGAATTCGCTATTTATGGCGGGTATTATGTTTTTCCTTTCCGCATTGGGCTCGTATTGGCCGGAATTCCTTTTCTTTGATTATGGAAAACCTACATATTCATTATTGATAGCTTTCAACTTTTATCGTGTTTTAGGGGGAGTTGGTGTAGGTTTGGCTTCAGCCATATGCCCTATGTATATTGCCGAGATTGCTCCAAGCAACATTCGCGGTACACTGGTTTCATGGAACCAGTTTGCAATCATATTCGGTCAGCTGGTAGTGTATTTCGTTAACTTCCTTATTTTGGGAGACAATATAAACCCTGTTATCAAGGCGGTAGAGGGCGTCAATCAGATTTTAAATCCGGGAGAAGCTGCGTGGACTATAGAAACAGGCTGGAGGCTTATGTTCGTGAGCGAGGCTGTTCCTGCAGGACTTTTCACATTACTCGTTTTGCTTGTTCCTGAAACACCGAGATATCTTGCCATGGTAGGTAAGGATGAAAAGGCTTTGTTCGTATTGAGCAGAATCAACGGTATGCAGCAGGCAAAGATTATTCTTCAGGATATCAAGGCTACAGCAGAAGAAAAGACTGAAAAGCTGTTTACTTACGGTTGGACTGTAATTTTCGTAGGTATAATGCTGAGTGTATTCCAGCAGGCTGTAGGTATCAATGCCGTATTGTATTTCGCTCCTCGTATATTTGAAAGCATGGGAATGGGTAACCCTATGGTTCAGACAGTATTTATGGGTGTAGTAAATATTCTGTTTACTTTGCTTGCTATATTTACAGTAGAACGCCTTGGAAGAAAACCTCTCTTGATATGGGGTTCTATAGGTATGGCTATCGGAGCTTTCGGTGTAGCGTTGAGTAATGCCGTAACAGGTCTTCCTGCTATAGTACCTGTAGTAAGCGTCATGATATATAGTGCTTCGTTCATGTTCAGTTGGGGACCTATCTGCTGGGTTCTTATCGCAGAGATATTCCCTAATACTATTCGTGGCGGTGCCGTAGCTATAGCAGTAGCGTTCCAGTGGATATTCAACTTCATAGTATCTTCCACATTCCTTCCTATGTACAACATGAGTGCGGGCGATATGGGAGTTAAGTTCGGGCATATGTTTGTCTATGGATTATATGGCGTTATATGTGTGATAGCAGCTATATTCGTTTGGAAGATGGTACCTGAAACAAAGGGTAAGACTCTTGAAGACATGACACGTCTCTGGAAAAAACATAAATAATAGTAATTTGTATATGAATGAAAAAATCCGCTCAGGCTCAGGCCTTTGCGGATTTTTTTATTGTTGAAATTTATCCGGATGGATAGTATAAATTTCCTTATGGAAAACTCTTCGTCGTTCGAATCAAAACGTTTCGTCGTTTTATCTTTAATTCTTCGTCGTTTTGTATTTCATTATTTCGGGCAATATTCTTTTTATTTCAGATATTCGGCGGGCATCGCTGGGATGTGTACTCATAAATTCAGGAATGCTTCCTCCTGAGCCTGCCGACATCTTTTGCCAGAAATTGACAGCCACTTCCGGATTGTATCCTGCTATGGCCATGAATATCAGTCCCATGTAGTCGGCTTCAAGTTCGTGTGTTCTTGAGAAAGGCAGCATCACGCCATATTGCGCTCCTATCCCGTAAACTGTTCCGGCTATGTCCTGCACCATGGCGCTTTTTTCGGACAGTGCGGCAGAAAGAATTTGCGAACCGTATTGTGCCGCAATCTGCTGGCTCATTCTTTCGTTGCTGTGTTTTGCTACCGCATGTGCCACCTCGTGTCCTATGACTACAGCCAGTTCGTCATCCGATGAGACAATTTCCATCAGTCCTTCATATACCACGATTTTTCCTCCGGGCATGCAGAATGCGTTTACCTGATTGTCTTTTATAAGATTAAATTCCCATGAGAAGTTTTTTATTTCCGATGACATTCCGCTCTGTCGCAGATATTGTTCGGTAGCAGCCGCTATTTTCTGCCCTACGCGCTTCACCATAGCCGTTTGCGAAGCCGATGTGGATTTTGCGGCAGTCTTTATGTAGTCATTGTATTGTGTCAGGCTTGAAGAAAGAACTTCGCTGTCGGAAACAAGGAGAAGCTGTCTGCGTCCTGTAAGGGGAACAGAACCGCACGATGTCAACAAGGCTAATGCGGTGCATAAAAATAAATGTTTTTTGTTCATATCACCAGTAAAAATAGTTATGATAAATCAATATATGGCAAATATGGCTAAAATATATTTTCCGGCAAAAAAAATCGTCATAAATCATGATGACTTATCTATACTCTGTCTAATTAAGCATGACGCCCGTATAATGATTGTTCTAAAATCCGCATTTTGAGTCTTTTTCACTAATTTTGAAACAAAATATATAGATTTGTTAGAAATATGCTAAGAAAGATTAGACAGGTTCTGGCCTTTTTGTTTTTTGTGTGTATAACACTTCTGTTCCTCGATTTTACAGGAACTATTCATTTATGGTTAGGGTGGATGGCTAAGATACAGTTTCTTCCGGCCATTTTTGCCGTAAATACATTGGTACTGGCAGGTTTGATTTTGCTGACACTTGTTTTCGGGCGTGTATATTGTTCTGTTATCTGTCCGCTTGGTGTCATGCAGGACGTTATATCGCGTATAAGCTCTATGCGCAAGAAAATGAAAAACAGATTTTCATATTCTCCCGCATTGTTCTATCTTAGAAATGTAATGCTTATCGTATTTGTGGCGGCATTCTTCCTTGGCGCAGGTTCTGTTGTAGCCCTTCTGTCTCCTTACAGCTCTTATGGAAGGATTGCTTCAAATCTGTTCTCTCCTTTCTGGAAATGGGGAAACAATCTGCTTGCATTCTTCTCCGAGAGAATGGATAGCTACGCTTTTTATGAGACCGAGGTATGGATAAAGAGTATTCCCGTACTGCTGATTTCACTGGCGGTATTTGTGTTTATCTTTATTCTTGCATGGCGTAACGGCAGGACTTACTGCAATACAATATGTCCGGTAGGTACGGTTTTGGGATACCTCTCAGGATTTTCCATTTTCAGAGTAGAGATAGATAAAGAAAAATGCAAGAACTGCAGAATGTGTTCAAAACAATGTAAGGCATCTTGTATTGATATAAAGAATCATAAGATTGATTACACCAGATGCGTGGCATGTATGAACTGTCTGGATTCATGTAAGTTCGATGCCCTTCACTATGTTTGCAGGTATTCTTCTGGAAAGAAAAAAGAGCAAACGGCCAAACCGGTTGAGACAGTAGAAAAGGTAGATACATCGAAAAGAAGCTTCTTTACTGCCGCAGCTCTGGTTACAGCCGGTACAGCATTGAAGGCTCAGGAAATGAAGGTTGACGGAGGACTGGCTGAAATTATTGACAAGAAAATTCCGGAAAGGAATACATCTATAGTTCCTCCTGGAGCATTGAGCAAAGCCAATTTCTATAAGAAGTGTACGGCATGCCAGCTGTGTGTGGCGGTATGTCCTAATCAGGTTTTGCGCCCTTCCGGTAAGCTGATTAGCCTGATGCAGCCTGAAATGTCGTATGAGAGAGGGTATTGCCGTCCGGAGTGTACAAAATGTTCGGAAGTATGTCCTACAGGAGCCATCAGTCTTATAAGCAGAGAGGATAAGTCGTCGGTACAGATAGGACATGCAGTGTTTATACAGGAAAACTGTGTAGCATTGACCGATGGAGTGGAGTGTGGAAACTGCGCCCGTCATTGCCCGTCGGGAGCGATAACTATGATACCTTCAAAAGAGGGTGACAAAAACTCCCCTAAGATACCTGCAGTGAACGTTGAAAGGTGTATAGGATGCGGAGCGTGCGAAAATCTATGTCCGGCACGTCCGTTCAGTGCGATATATGTTGAGGGACACGAACGTCACAGGATGATTTAATCTTATAATTACGTGAAAAGAATATGGATAAAAAGAATATAAACCGTAGGGATTTTATCAAGATAGTTGGTATAAGTACGGCTACTGTAAGCGGATTGTTTTACGGTTGCGGTACAAAAGGTGAGAAAAGTGCCTCCGAATCAGGTTCAGAAACAGCCGTTCCGGAAGGAGAGATGACATACCGTACTTCAAATACCGGTGACAAGGTGTCACTGTTGGGATATGGATGTATGCGCTGGCCTACACTTCCGTCACCGGCCGGCGATGGAAACGTAATAGACCAGGACGCTGTGAATGAGCTTATTGACTATGCCATGGCACATGGAGTAAACTATTATGACACGTCTCCAGTATATGTTCAGGGATGGTCGGAGAAATCGACCGGTATAGCCTTGAAAAGACATCCGCGCGAAAAGTTCTATGTGGCTACCAAATTGTCTAATTTCTCAAACTATACACGTGAAAACTCCATAAAGATGTACAAACGTTCGTTCGAGGAGCTTCAGGTAGATTATATAGACTATTATCTGTTGCACTCTATCGGTAACGGCGGAATGAAGACTTTCCGTGCAAGATACATAGACAATGGAATGCTGGATTATCTGATAGAGGAAAGAAAGGCGGGAAGGATACGTAATCTGGGATTTTCTTTCCACGGCACACAGGATGTATTCGACGAGGTTCTTGCCATGCACGACAAGGTACATTGGGATTTTGTACAGATACAGCTGAACTATGTTGACTGGCGTCATGCTTCAGGCAGAAACGTAAATGCCGAATATCTTTATTCAGAACTGGAGAAACGCAATATACAGGCCATCATCATGGAGCCACTTCTGGGAGGACGATTGTCGAATGTACCTCAACATATAGTTGACAGACTGAAGCAGAAACGCCCGTCGGACAGCGTGGCTTCGTGGGCTTTCCGTTTTGCCGGAACTTGGGACAAGGTGCTTACTGTTCTTAGCGGAATGACATATAAGGAGCATCTTCAGGATAATCTGCGCACATATTCTCCTCTGGTGCCTCTTACTGATGATGACAAGGAGTTCCTGGAAGAAACGGCACAGCTTATAAAGAAATATCCTACTGTGCCTTGTAACGACTGTAAATACTGCATGCCGTGTCCGTACGGTATAGACATACCTGCAATTCTGGTTCACTATAACAAATGTGTGAACGAAGGCAATGTTCCTAAAAGCAGGACTGACGAGAATTATGCCGAGGCACGCAGGGCGTATCTGGTAGGTTACGACAGAAGTGTTCCGAAATTGCGACAGGCAAGCCACTGTATAGGCTGTAAACAGTGCGTAGAACATTGTCCGCAGGATATAAATATCCCTGCTGAACTGCATCGTATAGACCGGTTTGTAGAGTCCTTAAAACAGGATACGCTATGATGTGGAACGGAGAAATGTCGTCATTGGTTGACGAACTGAAACGCGGGGGTTGGTCATGCGTGATAGGCAATGCGGGCAAAATGACGACGTATTCCAAAAGGGGAGTGGCAGATCTGTACCGGATACTTGTGTCCGAGCCTGAACTCCTCTTGAATTCTTATATAGCAGACAAGGTGGTAGGAAAGGGAGCAGCGGCACTTATGGTGTTGGGAAAGGTGTCCCGTTTGCATACACATATAATAAGTATCCCGGCACTGGTGTTGTTACGCAATGCCGGGATACATGTTGATTATGACATTAAGGTAGAATATATCATAAATCGTGAGGGAAACGGACGTTGTCCGGTGGAAACGTTATGCGACGGAACAGACAATCCGGAAGAAATGCTGCGTCTTATAGGCGGTTTTCTGTCGTCTGTACGTTCCTGAAACTGTTAAAGCTCGAATATACCAGTAGGAGTAGTTCTTCTGAGAGGTATCACGTCTATATCCTTGCCTACAATTATGTTCTTTTCCCTTAAAGCTATTTCTACTGTTTTCAGAGCCAGTTCCGGATGGTTGTTTTCCTTGCTCAGATGGCAAAGCCATAATTTCTTCAGATTTGGAGGAAAATTGTTTGAGATAAATTCAGCCAGTTCCTTGTTGCACAGATGTCCGTTTCCGCATGCAATTCTTTCTTTCAGATGTGTTGGGTATGGTCCTGAGTCGAGCATGCTCTTGTCGTAGTTGGCTTCCATAACCAGGTATTCTGATTTATTTACAAACTCGGCAATAGTAGGAGTGATACGCCCTATATCTGTGATGAACGTAAACACGTGGCCACATATGTTTATGCTGTATCCTACATTGTCTGTAGAATCGTGCGGAACTTCAAAACATGTGATTTCCAGGTCATCCAGTTTTACAGTTTCTCCCTTGTTGATATATCTTTTAATGCTTTCGCACAGTTTTTCGGTCATGCAGTAGCTTCTCTGCATTCCGCTATGAACTTCCGGAGTCGCGTATATCGGGATATTATGTTTTCCGGCCAGGTGGCCTATTGCTTTTATGTGGTCTGCATGGTCGTGTGTCACGAATACCGCTTTCACTTCGTCCAGGCTCATGGAATGTTCCTTGAAGATTTTCTTTACTGACCTTATTCCCAAACCGCCGTCAATTAAAATAGATGTGTTTCCGTTGCTCAGGTAGTAGCAGTTTCCGCTGCTTCCGCTGGCAAGGCTTAAGAACTTTATATTCATATTGTTATTTCGGTTTTTACGTTTTCAACATTTCAATAAGCGAAAAAGTTGTGCGAAATTACAAAAAATAGGCAAGAAAATCTAACCTGCAAATGATTTTATACACCTTCTGATGGTCTTGTATGACTTTTAGGTATTGTTAAAAGAATATTTTTTGTACTTTTGTCCTTGCATTTTTTAAGACAATCATAATCTGATGAAACCACAATTTCTCATAGGAGGCGCCACATCCGGAAGCGGAAAGACTGTTTTCGCTTTAGGCTTGTTCCGTGCATTGAGGAAAAGAGGAATAAAAGTACAGCCATACAAATGTGGCCCTGATTTTATGGATGTCCAGCTGCATTCCATATCTTCGGGTAGTGATTCTGTGAACCTCGATTCGTGGTTTGCCAGTCGCACACATCTGCAGTATATTTACAATAAGTATGGTGAAAAAGCCGACATCTGTGCAATAGAGGGTGCATCGGCTCTGTTTGACGGATATAAAAGAATGCAGGGAAGCAGTGCCGAGATGTCACAGTTGCTTTCTGTTCCTGTCATATTGGTTGTAAATGCCCGTTCGGCTGCATACTCGGTAGCTCCGATGCTCTATGGATACAAGTATTTCCGTCCGCAAGTCAAGATAGCGGGAGTAGTATTTACGCAGGTATCATCGCCTACGCATTTTTCTTATTTGAAAGACGCATGTAATGATGCGGGACTGAACAGCCTTGGCTATATCCCTTATGATGAAGAGTTGAAACTTCCTCCGCGTCATACTGCACTGACACAGACCGTAAGGACAGAACTGGAACGAATCATTGAAAAAGTCGCTTCTTATATAGAAGACAATATAGATATCGAACGCATAATGAAGATGTGTATGCGTATTTTCCCGTGTGAATATACTCTCCCTTATACGTCTGATGTTGAAGAAACCGGAACAGGTTTTGACAACAGACGGAAGACATTGAGTATAGCTGTTGCCCGCGATACCGCATTCAACCTTGTTTACAGGGAAAATATTGATAGACTATCTGCCATAGGTAATATAACATACTTCAGTCCATTATATGGAAATGACCTTCCTGAGGCTGATATTGTGTATCTCCCCGGAGGATTTCCTGAACTGTTTGCACGCCAGTTGCATCGTCGTAAGCCATTTATGCGTCAACTGAAAGAGTATGCCGAGAAAGGAGGCAAAATAATTGCTGAGGGAGGTGGAATGGTGCTTCTGGCACGTTCGTTGAACATACGCGAAGGTGGAAGTGACTATGAAATGAGTGGCGTTCTTCCTTTCAGCTGTACAATGAAAGATTCACATCTTCATACAGGATATCGCAGTATAGAGATAGGTGATACGGATATTAGAGGGCATGAATTCCGCTTTTTGTCGTTGTGTAACGATGATAGCAGTTCACGTAATGATATCCGTATATTCGATGTGAAAAATACCAGAGGTACGGATGCTGATACACATATCTACAGATATAAGAATGTAATTGCCGGTTTCACTCACTGGTATTGGGGAGAGGCGGATGTGATGCAGTTGTGGAAATAAGCGTTCAGAACCACTCCTTGAATTCCGATGCCTTTGCCTTGCTTATGATAATCTTGTCTTTCAGTTCGAAATGAATATTCAGGTTTATTACAAGCCTTCCGTTAAACCACAGGCTTATATCCTTTATAGCCTTTCTCGATATAAGGAACTGTCTGTTTGCTCTGAAAAACAGCTTTGGGTTCAGCATATCGGCAAGATCGTCAAGTGACATTGTAAACGGATGCTGTCTGCCGTCTTCGTCAACGGCTTTTACTGTTCCGTCCGATATGTAGAAGAACAATATTGAATCTACTGTCAGAGGAACGAATTTATCTCCTTTCACAGGTATCAGGAAATGTGATTTGTAGTTCTCTTCTTTGTTGAGTTTCTTTACTATTTCGTTTATTATATCGCTTTGTTTTTCGCTGTCGTTCTTATGTGATACAAGCAAGTCCAGTTTATCGAAAGCCTTCCTCAAATCTTCGGTATTGATGGGCTTCAGAAGATAGTCTATACTGTTAACCTTGAATGCCTTAAGTGCGTATTCATCATATGCAGTAGTGAAAATGATTGGGCAGGTTATCTTTATATGGTCGAATATCTCGAATGCGGAGCCGTCAGCCAGATGTATATCCATGAAAACAAGTTCCGGCATATCGTTGTTTTCCAGCCATTCTATGCTTTCGCTTATGCTGTCAGCCTCACCGGCTATTTCCGCTTCAGGACAAACCTCAGCAAGTATTGCCTTAAGGTTTCTTAGTGCGGCTTTTTCGTCTTCTATGATAAATATTTTCATCTTGCTGTTGTATTATATAAGTGGTATTATGACAGAAAAACGTTTGTCGGTCTCTGTAATCTCTATATCTTTCTTGTAAAGAAGTTTATATCTGTTGCTGAGGTTGCTCAGTCCTATACCCGTGCTGCTTACCGTTCCCCGTCGCAACTGCAGGTTATTTGAAACCTTTATTGAATTGTTCCTGGTCGTGATATCAATTACCAAAGGATGGCGGTTGCTTATCTCGTTGTGTTTCACTGCATTCTCTATAAGCATCTGTATTGCCATTTTCGGTATATGTCTGTTTGCCTCAGCCTCATCGATATTGAAATTGAATATCAGATTTTCTTCATATCTCATCTTCAGCAGGTAGATGTACGAATGAACAAACTCCAGTTCCTCGCTCAACGTAATGGAATGTGATTCGCTGTCTTTCTGCAGAGTGTATCTCATTACTTTTGACAACTCATTCAGATAGTCCTGTGCCTTTTCCGGTGATTCCCTTATCAGGGAGTACAGTGTATTGAGCGAATTGAAAAGCATGTGCGGGTTCAGCTGGTTTTTCAGTGCCTCAAACTGGTTGGCTATGTTCTCTATCTTCAGCTGCTGCATTTCCATCATCACCTTTCTGCTTTTCAGGCTTCTGTTCATCAGATAACAGCTCAGAGTGATTATTCCGGACAGAAGGAAATCCCTCAGTGGGTGAGTATATACGTGTACACTGGCTTCTATGGCCGGTATGCCGTATGTCCTGTGAAGAAATACGAAACATTTTCCCATGATTCCGTTCAGCAACAAATCAAGGAAAAACATAATAAAGACTTTCTTTGTACTTAATTCTATGCTTTCGCCATTGAATCTGAAAATCATTCTGTTGAGCCAGAACAGTATGATAATGGACAGATAGGTGAACAAGACTTCGCTGCCTACCTGTGTCCAGTTTAAACCGGGATAGACAGTGTTGGCTTCTTCGGGACTGAATAATGCTATCAGTTCCGGAAAATTCATGGTAAATGCCACGGTTATTCCTATGGCATTTACCAATAAAAGATATTTGTTTCTGCTGAAATATTTCATTCCGCAAAGTTACATATTTTTATTCAGTTGCGCATTTACATACATACCCGGACGGAATAATTTGTTTGTTTCCTTCACCTTGGCATATACGTTTATTGAGCGGTTTTCAGTGTTTACAGTCTGGTCGATAGATATAATTTCTGCATTGAAAGTAGTATCTTTTATACCATTGACAGTAAACGCAAGGTTATCACCGATGTTCAGATGTGCAAGGTCTTTTTCGTATGCAGTGAGCAGAAGCATTATTTCGGATTTGTTTATGATTTTGCATACCGATTCTCCTTCGCCTACATACGTTCCAAGATTTACATTCATATTTGTTACATATCCGCTTATCGGAGCCTTCACTTCAAGATATGTTTTGATACCGTTCTTAAGAAGTTCGTCCGTATCGACATCCAGCAGTGTAAGTTTGGCTTTCGATGCTTCCAGCTGGCTCTTCATGGAAAGATATTCTGCCTTGCTATGCTCAAATTTCTTTTCAGATGCAGCCTCTTCTGAGACAAGTCTTTCCTGTCTTTTGAATTCTTTTTCCAGAAATTCAGTCTGCGCATTTGCTGTCAGGAATTCCTGCTGCAGAAGAATGAAATCCGGATTCTTGAGCGAGGCTATTGTCTCTCCGCTTTTCACGTAGTCGCCTTCAAATACGGATATCTCGTGTATTGAGCCGCCCATAGTCAGTGTAAGTGTGGAACTCATCTTTGGAGGCATTATTATTACTCCGTTGAATGAGACAGGAGGTATTACCTGTGTAGCTCCTGTGTTGGTGTCCGTTTCTTCGGATTCTATGCTATTGGCAGCCGTAGTATCCTCTATGGCAATGTTCTCACTTACTGATTCATTTGAGGAACCTGCTGAACAGCCCATAAATATGAGGGCTGAGAATATGCTTATCGGTAAAAATATCTTTTTCATGTCTTAATGTTATTTATCTGTGTATAGTTCAAGTTCGAGTACTGATACGTTGTAGTTATATACAGTCTCAATATATGATTTCTTTATGTCTCTTGCTGAATTGATGCTCTGTACAAATTCAGTGATGTCTATCTCGTTTGCACCGTAACGTGACACTGCGCTGTTTTGTAACGACTCTGCCTCATTGAGTGCCGCTTCGGTGAAGTACTGGAGACTCTCTTTCTGCTGTCTCAGTTTGCCTTTCAGCTCTTCCACCTTATTGTTGAGCATGGTCTTGTTGTTGGCAGCTTCCCATTCCGCTATTCTCAGACTGATTTTAGCCTGCTTGCTTCTGCTTTTTTGAGGGAAGAACAGTATAGGGAATGAGACTCCCACCATCCACGAATTAAGGTTTTTCAGAGGAGCGATTTTCTGACGTGTATATCCGAATGAAAATTCTGGGAAGAACTTGCTTCTTTCTATCTGCAATAGTTTCTTTTGCTCATCCACTTTTCCCAAGAAATAGTTCAGATGGTCTGCCGATGGCAATAAATCAGTGTCACTGCACTGGAATATTGCAAGAGAATCGTCAGAAGGCAATATCTGAATGTCTGAATAGCATACCCATGTAAGCCTTTTCTTTGCCAATGAGACTTCTTCCTGCCAGTGGAGCAGCATGGTACGCATATTTGCAGCCATTGCAGAAATCATGTTTTTCTCAGTCAGGTCGATGTCTCCCTGAGAATAGCGCAAATCTCCACTCTGTTTCAATTTTCCCGCTATCTCGTCCTGATGCTTGTACAGACTGTATATGCTGTTGGCATACTGGTAATATGTCCATGCACGCTTTACTTCGGCTATGATTTCCTTTTTAACCATATTACGGTAGTATTCTCCTGTACTGACCTGCGATTTTACAAGAGAATTCTTATAGAATGGTGTCAGGAATGAACCGAGCGACTGCTCTATGCTCATTTCATTGTCTTTATTGAACTCACCGTTCAACTGTCCCCAGGCATAGCTGAAAGAAGTGCTTCCTCCGTCCCATATTTCTCCTCTTGTGGCTCTCGACTTTTCTATCTCGGCAGTAGCGACTTTCAGTCTTGGGTGGTTCTGTAGCGCAATCTCTATAGCTTCCTCCATGCTTACTCTTTTAGCCTCACCGTTTTGGGCATTGGCACTTACTGCAAACGACAGGATAATCGCTGTCATAGCTATGGTTCGTGCTGTACCGCTTGTCTTTCTGCTATTCTTTCTTCTCATGATAGAGTGTGAAATATTATTTACAAGTTTATAGAACACAGGAATGATAATCAGTGTCAGAACAGTAGATACAATCAGTCCGCCTATAACCACTGTAGCCAATGGCCTTTGCACTTCCGCACCGGCTGACGTAGCTATAGCCATAGGCACAAATCCCAATGACGCTACAAGTCCGGTAAGGAATACAGGTCTAAGCAGATGCGGACATCCGTGTCTGATTATACTTCCTGTACACATTGCGTATTTGTTTTTCTTTCTCAAATCGTTGAAATGGTTTATCATAAGAATACCGTTTAATACAGCCACACCGAACAAAGCGATGAATCCTACTCCGGCAGAGATACTGAACGGCAATCCTCTTAGCCACAAAGCCACGATACCACCAATCAGTGACAATGGAACGGTAGAGAACACTACAAGCGAATAAATAACGCTTCTGAATGCAAAGAACAGCAACAGCAGTATGAGCAGCAATGCGATAGGGATAACCACGGTAAGAGTATCAATGGCATTCTGCAGATTTTCAAACTGTCCGCCATATTCAAAGTAGTATCCAGGCTTGAGTCTCACGTTTTTGTCCAGTGAATCCTGGATTTTTGAAACCACCTGCTTTATGTCGGCATTTCTTACGTTTACGCCAATTACCACACGTCGTTTCGTAGCGTCACGGTTTATCTGAAGAGGTCCGTTCTGGAGAGAAATCTCGGCTACTTCACTCAGAGGAATACGGATTCCTTCGGCAGTACGCACAAACAGTCTGTTTATGTTCAGATCTTTCACTTTCTCGTTGTCAAGACGTACAACAAGGTCGAAGCGTCTTTCGTTTTCGAATACCACACCTGCTGTTTCTCCTGCGTATGCGGTACGGATAATAGTGTTCAACTCTTCTATGTCTATGCCATAACGCGCTATCTTGGCTCTGTCATAGTTCACCAAAAGCTGTGGCAATCCCATAGCCTGTTCCACAAGTACATCCGATGCTCCCGGAACCTGCTCAACGTATTTTGCGGCTTCCTTGGCTTTGTTGTATAGTTCCTCCATATCCTCACCGTATAGCTTAATGGCAATATCGGCCTTTGCTCCCGTCATAAGCTCGTTGAAACGGAGCTGTATAGGCTGGCTGAAGTTGAATTCCACATCCTCAATACCTTCGAGTACGGCTTTCATCTTCTCCACCATCTCAGCTCTGCTTCCTGCCGATGTCCATTCTGAGAAAGGCTTCATCACAATCATTATATCCGCATCTTCCACTGACATAGGGTCTGTAGGAACTTCCGCTGTACCTATTTTTGCCACTACATGCTTTATCTCAGGAAATTTCTCTTTAAGAATCTTCTCTGCCTCAAGCGAAACCTGGATGCTTCTGCTTAGAGAACTTCCGGCTGGCAGTGTCATCTGCATGGCAAAGTCTCCTTCGTCAAGTGTAGGGATGAACTCTGCTCCAAGCCTTGTAAACAGGAAAAGCGATGCTATAAGAGCTACAAACGATGTAGCTATAGTTCCCCAAATGTGTTTCAGACAGAAATTCAGTGTCTTGTGATAGTAGATGTTCAAACCGGAGAAAAAGTGGTCGGCAAGTGTAGGCTTTACCGATACTGTCTTTTTCAGGAACAGTGATGCCATCATCGGCACGTATGTGAGTGACAGCAGCAATGCGCCTATGATACAGAACACCAGTGTCTTTGCCATAGGAGTGAAGTATTTTCCTTCTATTCCTGTAAGCGTGAGGATAGGGAAGAACACTATCAGTATTATCAGTACGGCGAAAGTGGCGCTTCTCACCACATTGCCTGCACCTTTTTCCACCTCAGCATCCATCTCTTCCTTGGTGAATGTCCTGCCCATCATATTCTTGCCGTAGATATGTGCCAGGATTCCTTCAAGTATCACTATCGAACCATCCACCACAATACCGAAGTCTATGGCTCCAAGACTCATCAGATTGGCCGACACACCGAATATTCTCATCATAATGAAACCGAAAAGCATTGCAAGGGGAATTACTGACGCCACGATAAGTCCTGCTCTGACATTTCCGAGGAATATGATAAGCACAAGGAATACTATTATGGCACCTTCTATAAGGTTCTTTATTACGGTAGATATGTTTCTGTTTACGAGTTCCGAACGGTTCAGATATGGCTCGACTGTTACACCTTCAGGCAACATCTTCTGTACCTTTGCCACACGTTTTTCAAGTTCTCCTGTCACGACATTGGCGTTTGCGCCTTTGAGCATCATCGCTATACCACCTACACATTCGCCTTCGCCGTCCTTTGTCATCGCTCCGAAACGCTTTGGAGCACCGAATCTCACCTTGCCGATATCTCCTACGTGTACAGGAATACCGCCACGGTTGGTTATCACTATCTGTTCTATATCCTTCACGTCCTTAATCATACCTTCCGAACGGATATAGTATGCGCGGTTCACCTTTTCTATATAACTGCCACCGGTGTTCTGATTGTTCTTGCTGAGTGCAGAGAACACTTCGCCTATAGTGATATTCAGGGAATACAAGGCGTCAGGGTCAACAGCCACTTCATACTGTTTCAGATATCCTCCGAAACTGTTTATCTCCACTATACCGGGTATTCCTGAAAGCTGCCTTTTCACTATCCAGTCCTGAATGGTTCGCAGCTCCATAGCATCGTATTTGTCTTCATACCCCGGTTCAACCTTCAGCACGTACTGGTATATCTCGCCCAGTCCGGTGGTGATAGGCATCATCTCCGGTGTACCAAGTTCGGGTGGAATTTCGCCTGCAACGGTCTGAATCTGTTCGTTAATCAACTGCCTGGCATCGAGAGTCGGTACGTTTTCCTTGAAAACCACTGTAACGAGCGAAAGTCCGAATCTTGACACAGACCTGATTTCCTCCACATTCATGATATTGCTCATGGCAATCTCTATAGGGAATGTGATGAGCTGTTCCACTTCCTGTGGAGCAAGGGTAGGTGATACAGTAACTATCTGCACCTGATTGTTTGTTATGTCTGGCACGGCATCTATAGGCAGTGTAAGCATGGAGTATATACCCCCTGCCAGCAACATTATTGTAGCCATTGCCACAAACAGTTTTTTTCTGATTGAGAAATGAACGATTTTTCTAAACATAGTTTTTGCGTGATTATGTTATTTCTGATAATAACGCAAAAATATGTATTATGTCAATGTCCCGGTGTCGCTATCTTATGAGGCTGATAAAAACGGAGGTGAAGTGGCTGATTGTGGGGGTGAAATATCATTCTGTTTTCACTGAAAAAAAACGTGCCCGCATTCGAAATCAAATGCGGGCACGTTTAAAGTCAAACTTGGGCACGTTTTTAATTAAGCTCTGGTTTATCCTTTAAGTATCTCTTTTATGCCTCCCAAAGAGCCAAGTAGGGAAGTAGCTTCGTACGGTATATAGACTGTCTTGTTATCCTTTCCGCTTGTCATTTCTTTAAGCGTTTCGATATATTTCAGTGCAATCTGATAAGAAGCCGGATCAGAACTTGTTCCCTTGATAGCCTCTGCCAGTTTCTCAATGGCCTCAGCCTCAGCTTTTGCCTGAAGGATTTTTGCTTCCGCTTCACCCTGTGCCATAAGAATCTGTGATTCTTTCTGTGCCTTAGCTTGATTTATCTGTGCTTCTTTCTCACCTTCGGAATAAAGAATCTTCGATGTCTTGTCACCTTCAGCCTTCAGAATCTTTGCACGGCGTTCGCGTTCTGCCTGCATCTGCTGTTCCATGGCACGGCGTACACTCTCAGGAGGAGTGATGTCCTGCAGTTCCACACGGTTTACTTTAACTCCCCATTTGTTTGTTGCCTCGTCAAGAACCTCGCGAAGACGGGAGTTGATTGTGTCGCGCGATGTAAGAGTTTCGTCCAGCTCCAACTCGCCGATAATGTTACGGAGGGTTGTCTGCGTAAGTTTCTCTATTGCGTTAGGCAGGTTTTCTATCTCATATACCGACTTGAACGGGTCTGTAATCTGGAAATACAGCAATGCATTAATACTGGTGGTCACATTATCTTTGGTAATCACGCTCTGTTCCGGGAAATCGTAAACCTGTTCACGAAGGTCTATCACGTCCGACATTCTTATAAGTGTCTGTGTAGCTCCGTTCATTCTTGTTACCACATACCTTGTATAAACTTTTCTCGGTCTGTCGAGAATAGGCCATATGATGTTTATACCTGAAGACAACGTACTGTGGTATCTTCCTAATCTTTCAATAACTTTTGTTTCCCCCTGGCGGATGATTTTAAGCCCCTGCACTGCGAAAACTATCACAACAAGTGCTATAAGCCCTACAACAATCAAAGCTCCCATAAATGTGTGTTTTTTAGATGTTTATAATAAAGATATTTATCATGCTTTTCTGACGGTGAGTATAATGCTGTCCACTTTAAGAACGACAACTTTCTCGCCTTTCATAATATTGTTTCCGTCTTCCGATACAGCCTTCCACCTGTCCCCGTCAATGGCTATGCGTCCGCTGTTTGTTTCCGGAATGATGTCTTCCTCAACGATGGCTGTCCGTCCGATAAGAGCTTCCACTCCGCTCTTCGGCGAATCTTTCTTCCTCGAAAGAAACTTAAGCATGAACGGGCGTACATAGATGAATGATATTAAGGTGAAAACGGCAAAGACCGTAATCTGCCAGACTAAAGAATCGGTGAAACACGATGCCACGGCTGCTCCAACGGCTCCAATAGCCAGACAAAGAGCGGCAAACCCTACGGTTATTATTTCTATTATTACAAGTGCCAGTGCTATGGCAAGCCATATTTGCCAGATTTCCATAAAATGAGTGTTTTAAAAATTTATGTTGTCAAGATATTAATTTTTTCCCGGTTTTCAAAGGGATTTGAGGAATTTTCTTAATTATGATTTTGAGCGATATAATCATTCCAAATTTCTGTAGCAAGGTATTTGTCACTTCTACAATGTAAGTCTGCTATACCTTCGTCTATAAGGTCAGCCATCTCTGAACTATAATATATGTCTGTTGCTTCTTCTATTGTTATATGATACATCTCGCTCAAGCTTGATATTATGTTTGAGCATTTTACTCCTTTATATATTTGTTTTGAAACTCCTGTCATAATTCAATACTTTCAATATAGGTTAAACATTCATCTATCATTTGTTGTGACCGGATACATAATTGAATATTTGGCTTTTCGTATCTCAATAAACCTAATGCTTGTTCTTTGGATAATTCACCTGCGAAAAATCTGTCTAATGTTAAAATAACACGGTCGTTGGCAATACCTCCAATAATCATATCATAAAGTTCTACAGGTTTTCCTATACGACAATTTGCGACATAATCCAACCAATCACTATTATATGAATCAAAACGAAGTAATTTCCATTTATCAATATTATATCTTAATTCATAAATATTGAGCCAAGCAGGTTTACCTCTACGCAGGAAACGTTGTGCGTATTTTTCAGCCTGCTCACGTATTGTTGTAATGTAAAATCCCTGTCCGAAATCAAGATACTCCCTTGAATGTATCGTGTCCGGATTTTCTACAATAACACTTGAAGCATGATATACTTTCATAATTATAGAACTCCTTTCTCTTTCATATAATCTGTCAGGTCTTCCATCAGATAACGTGAACCAAATGTATGCAGTACATCGTATGAGGGAACTATGTATCCATACAGTATCCCTGATTCTTTAAGCCGTTTATAAACTTCTCTTTGTGACAGATGAAGATGTACAGCCAATGAGCTAATACAAAATGTTACAAAATCCAGAACTTCTTTATCCATAATCATTTGAGATTTTAATAGTTCGTACGAATTATAACAAAGTTACAAATTACTTGGTTATTATAGATAATTGAGTAATGTTTTTTTATTCATTCTTAGATAAAAGGGTATCTTGTATTCAGATAATCTACCCATTGCCTGTTCTTTTCATTCATCTCAAAGTGCTTACATATAAGAAGGATGAGTTTTTCGATGGTAATATAGCCGAATGTTGCTTTTCCATATTCCGACAGTAATTTTTCATACTCAGGAAGTACTTTCTTGAAATGGGTATTTCCGTTGGGATAAAGTGTGATACTATGGAATCTGTCGATTTGTTCGTTCATAACCATCGCAGCACCTAATAAATGATTCCTCCATATCTGCCTGTAGTCATCTTTGCAAAGCAATGTTTCACTCAGGTGGCGGTTGTTTATCTCATTTGTGTATAACCCACATTGGCGTGTCTTGATGGCGTATAAGGAATCTTCCTCTTCCATAACCCTCTTCCTTTCTAGTTTTCCAAAAGGATATCCTTCTTCAGTATATTTTACTTCAATACCCACGCCACATTTTTCCCCATTGTACATATATTCAATATATGTGTCGAATGAAGTATTGTCATTAAGGGCGGTCTCTTTTTCCGGAGCCCACTCAATACGAATATCTGTTACATTATCTATCTCGTCAGTTTTCAGAATTTCTTTTAATAGGGCTACCGTTGCCTGTTTATCTAAATTCATAGGATAAAAGACATTCCATGGAATATGTTCACTCCTGAGCATATTGCCCATAAGTCCTTCATGGAGAGCTGCATTCAACTTACCGTATCGCTCCTTTATGCCATTTAGTATATAGCTTCGATAAACCTCGCAGAAATTATATCCTGATGAAGCGAATGGCTCCATAAGAAAAGCGCCATACTTGCCGAACTTGTGTTTTGGGTCGTATGGAATTCCTAAGACCATCTGACGGAAAAGTGACTGTTTTTTTCTTGCATGTGCTTTGAATGCCGGTTCACCCGTACCGGGTGGAGTTTCTTGATATGCGGCTTTCTGCTTTAATAATATAAGCTTTTCTAAATGTTCCATATTTAAAAATCCAGTTATATGACAAAATTAGCAATAATATTTTATTAATTATTACGTTGCGAAAATCAATACAATTTATTTTTGGTAGATGTAGTTGATTAGGAAGTTAAGAACAGTAATAATATTCACATTGTTATATTAATGGTTTTCCATTCATTTTTCATACCTTTGCGTAGTATTAATTTTTAATTTTACGATTATGATTATCGACAAACTTGAAAACATTGGAATGTATGCCTCTGTAAATCCGCTGTTTACTCAGGCTATTGAATTTTTGAAATCAACAGACCTTAATGCTCACGAACTTGGTAAGGTAGTGCTGAAAGAAGGCGAACTGTTCGTTAATTTTGCTGCTGCAAGACCAAAGACAAAGGATGATGCAAAAATCGAGACACACAATAACTTCATCGACATCCAGATTCCTCTCACAAGTACTGAACTTATGGGATATATGCCAAGAACAGACCTTGCAGAAGCTGAATATAATGCGGAAAAGGACGTGACTTTCTATCCCGGTCATGCTACAGACTATCTGACTGTAAAACCTGGCATGTTCGCAATTTTCTTCCCTGAAGACGCTCATGCTCCTGGTGTAACTGAAGTGGAATTGAAGAAAGTTATTGTTAAGGTTAGAGTGAAATAAGATATCGGTTTCCATTTATAGACCATTTGATAACGGAAGAATAGGTAAGCATTCAGCTGTATGCCTGTTTTTCCGTTTTTTGTTTTAATTGATTTATCAGTTTCTTCATTGTATCTGCATATTCACATAAGTCCTTATCAAATTGGTATCTTTCATAGCTGTTATGGTATATCTTCGGTGTATAATATGGATTACCTTTGCTGAAAAATATAAGTAATATGACTGTATGTATTAAATCCCTGATTCAGAATATGAATATTGTTATAGGTTGTACTATAGGGTGCAACTACTGTTATGCTAGGTGTAACTGCAACAGGTTTCATATGATTGATGACTTCTCAAAACCGGAATATATGGGCAGGAAATTATATCTTATGGATAATCCGAAATCACATGTATGGTTTCTCACCGGAATGAGCGATTTCTCTGATTGGAAAACAGAATGGAATAATGAAATATTCAATCGTATATCTATTAATCCTCAGCATTCTTACATATTATTGACCAAGCGACCTGAACTTATTGATTTCAGAACAGACGATGAAAATGTGTGGATGGGTGTGACTGTAACCAGAGCGTCAGAGAAAAAACGTCTTACAGATTTAAAGAAACATGTTAAGGCTAAACATTATCATGCCACATTTGAACCTCTTTTTGAGGATATAGGCGAAATTGATTTTAGAGGGTTTGACTGGGTCGTTATAGGAACAGAAACCGGAAAAAGAAAAGGGAAAGTTGATGCCAGGCCAGAGTGGGTATTACATATAGCTGAACAAGCAAAAAAATGTAATATTCCTGTTTTTATGAAAGAAGATCTTTTGCCTATTATGGGTGAAGATAACATGATTCAAGAATTACCGGAACAATTTATTAAAAAAGCATGGAAAAAGAAATCATCAGTGAAATAGAGGTGCAAAGCGTGATGACCAAATCGTCTTTGCCGGTTGGAGGATTCTCTGTCAATCCGTACGTGGGATGTCCTCACGCATGTAAGTATTGTTATGCATCGTTCATGAAACGTTTTACAGGTCATACGGAACCATGGGGAACCTTTCTTGATGTGAAGCACTGGAAACCTATAACCAATCCGCATAAATACGATGGTCAGAGGATTGTTATCGGTTCTGTTACAGACGGATATAATCCATACGAAGAGGAGTTTTGCAGGACTCGCAGACTTTTGGAAGAGTTGAAAGGTACAAATGCCGAGATAATGATATGTACCAAATCCGATTTGGTTTTGCGTGACCTCGACTTGCTTAAGAAGTTCTCGAAAGTAACAGTCTCATGGTCTATAAATACCTTGGACGAACAGTTCCGCATGGATATGGACCGTGCTGTAAGTATAGAGCGGAGAATTGAGGCAATGAGGAAGGTGTACGAATCAGGAATACGTACGGTGTGTTTCGTGTCGCCTATATTCCCTGGCATTACCGATGCGAAAGCTATTATTGGGCGTGTAAAGGATTTTGCCGATTTGGTATGGCTTGAAAATCTAAACCTCAGGGGACAATTCAAGGGTACTATCATGAATTATATCAAGGAAAAACATCCGGATGTTTTTGTCTTGTATGATGAAATATATAACAAGAAACGATTAGACTATTGGGAGTCACTAGAAAAGGAGATTTCAATGTTCGCAAAACAGAACGGTTTCCCTTATTTGGTTAATGACCTCCCATATGGACGTTCGGAGAAAGGGAAGCCTGTTATAGTAAATTATTTTTATCACGAGAGAATAAAGTTGAAACCGTGAAACTAGTTATATTGGCTTGACAGATGTCACAAATTCACTGATGGTCTGTCCTGTCATCTGCTTGAAGAAACGCATCAGATGGTTCGGCTCAGAGAAATGCAGGCGGAAGGCTATCTCTTTTACAGACATATCGGAGAAAAGAATATCGTTTTTCACCTCCTGTAGCAACCGCTGTTTCAGCAGGTGTACGGCCGACAGACCGAACTCACGCATGACAGCCTTATTTAGAGTTACCCTGCTTATGTTCATCATTTCAGAATAGTCCGTGACCCGTGTCTTCTCGGAAATATGTTTTTCCAACAGTTCTTTGTATTGGTATGCGTAATTGTTCTGTGGAGGTGCGAAAGGAAGGTTGAAATGCTTGGCGTAGAATCTGTTCAGTAATAGAAGAAACTGATACAGACAAGCCACAATCATATGATAACTGTCAGCTACAGGATTATGCAGTTCTCTTTTCATTTGTTGCAAGATTGAGAGATATGTCGCCATTTCTTTATTCGGCATATCGAAAAAAGTTGGATAGTCATGCTGGTAGCAATACAGTAGTCTATACATGAAGTATTTGTCGGACAGGAAATTGTTGATGAACTCCTCCTGAAATATTAAGAATGTATAGTCCAACTTGTCCAGGCTGACATGCCATTCCTGAATCTGGAAAGGGGATACTACAAGTACCATATTAGGGTGCAACTCTATCTTTCTGCCCGACAAAAGCATATAGCCTTCTGCTTTACGAAAGAAATAAAACTCAAAGAAATCAGTTTTATACCGTTTTTCAAGATTGAACCATCCCGGCTTTTCTGAACTTTCGGCCGTATTAAGAAGGAAATCTACCCCACATGAGCTTTTGGAGTATTTCAGCAGAGAAATGTGCTCAGCCGTTTCTGCCGGATAAATGCCATACGATTCTTTATGCTTCATAATACTTGGTTTAATCTTTTATTAGTAAAGAAATTTATATGATGTTCTTGTGCTTCCTGCCGCATTCAGGACATTCGCCCTTGATTACAAACGATACGGAGCGCATTGTAAATCCAGGTTTCAGCTCGAATTCGGGTAAAGGAATATCATCCATGCAGAATGATTTTCTGCATGACTCGCAGTAGAAATGTATATGAGCGTCGGACAGATTGCAAACCGTTTTGCTTGTACACAGCTCATAGTTTAGTATTCCGCGTCCGTCCTCGAACGAATGTACTATGTCGTGTTCCAGAAACAGTGTCAGTACACGGAATATGCTCGATTTATCCATAGTGGCAAGTATGTCCTCCAGGTCGGTAAGGCTCACGGGGCAGGCCTGCTCTTTCAGGGCTTTCAGAACAAGTATTCTGTTTGCTGTTGGTTTTACTCCCTTAAGCTCCAGGCTTTCAGCTAAATCATTAGGTTCCATCGTCTTTTCTGATTGTTTGTTTTCATCGCGGCAAAGATATAAAAAAATAAGTACATTTGTACGCCTGTCCGTTTTTATGCAACCCGGTTGCATATACTCCCGCAAAGTGTTTATGCAACCAGGTTGTATAAAATCCATTTTATATTTGCGTCACGAAACAGAAAGATTTGAATTATGACAGAGAATAATGAACATGTACACGACCATAAGCACAATCATGCGCATAGTGGTCTGAGAGGAAAGATTACTCTTATCGTAATCACCTCGTTGTTGCTCATAGTGGCGGCAATAATTGAGAAACATGGTAACTTGTCAACCTTGCAGTTACTGTTTGTTTATCTAGTGCCTTATCTTATTGTCGGATACGGGACATTAAAAGAGGCATGCGAAGGTATAGCCGGAGGAGATGTGTTTAATGAACATTTTCTTATGGCTGTCGCTACCATAGGAGCCTTATGTATAGGTTTCCTCCCCGGTGCTGAGACTGAGTATCCGGAGGCTGTATTCGTTATGCTTTTCTTTCAGGTAGGCGAGTTGTTTGAGAGTTATGCCGAAGGAAAGAGCCGCGACAGCATTTCGCATCTTATGGACATACGTCCGGATGTGGCAAATGTGGAGAGAAATGGAAAAATCGTTACAGTTTCTCCTCAGGAGGTCAATGTAGGCGAAACAATTGTTATCAGACCAGGAGAGAAAGTTCCTTTGGACGGAATAGTTGTAGAGGGTACATCGTCACTTAACACCATAGCGTTGACAGGCGAGAGTATGCCGCGCGAATTGTCGGTTAACGATGAGGTTATGTCCGGTTGCATAAACCTTACGGGAGTTATCCGTGTTAAGACCACAAAGAGTTTCGGAGAAAGCACTGTGTCGAAAATCATCAGTCTCATGGAAAATGCCGATGCCAGCAAGTCGCGCAGCGAATCGTTTATAACACGTTTTGCACGTGTATATACTCCTATAGTGGTTATAGCCGCACTGTTTCTTGCCGTTATTCCGCCGCTGTTTTCACCGTCGGCCTTTATGGAATCGTTCCCATTATGGCTCCATCGTGCCCTGATATTTCTGGTTGTGTCCTGTCCTTGTGCGTTGGTAATCAGTGTCCCTCTTACATTTTTCGGTGGACTTGGCGGAGCTTCACGCCGTGGTATCCTTATAAAAGGAAGCAATTATATGGACACACTTTCAAAGATTGGTACTGTGGTATTCGACAAGACCGGAACACTCACACGAGGAGAATTTGCCGTTGAGGCTGTCCATTCGGACAGGTTCAACGAACAGGAGTTGCTGCATCTTGCCGCACATGTGGAACATTTCTCTACACATCCCATAGGTGAAGCCCTTCGTTCGGCTTTTCCAAACGAGGCGCACGACGGTTGCCCGGTAACTGACGTGGAAGAAATAGCCGGACATGGAATAAAGGCAAATGTGGCAGGACGTACGGTGTGTGTGGGCAATCAGAAGATGATGGACAGCATCGGTGTGAAATGGCATGATTGTCATAGGATAGGTACTATAATACATGTGGCTGTAGATGGAGAATATGCCGGCCATATCGTAATAAACGACCGTATAAAGGAAGATAGCCCTGAGGCGATAGCTTCACTGAAAAGGCTGGGAATAAGTAAAACTGTGATGCTTACCGGTGACCGTAAAGAAGTGGCTATGGATGTGGCTGGCAAGCTTGGAATAGATATCTGCCATGCGGAACTCCTTCCGGCAGACAAGGTGGAGCATGTGGAGGCTCTTCTCTCGTCTGTAGATAAAGGAAAGACTCTGGCCTTCGTGGGCGACGGAATAAACGACGCTCCTGTGCTTAAACGTGCCGATGTGGGTATAGCTATGGGCGGACTGGGAAGCGATGCTGCCATAGAGGCGGCCGATGTTGTTCTGATGGACGACAAGCCTTCAAAAATAGCCGAGGCGATAAGTATCTCAAGGCGTACGATAAGGATAGCCCGCGAGAATGTCTGGTTTGCGATAGGAGTGAAGATAGCAGTCCTGGTACTAGCCTCTGTAGGTCTCAGCACCATGTGGATGGCTGTATTCGCTGATGTTGGTGTTACGGTTCTTGCCGTATTCAATGCCATGCGTGCATTGCGTAATTAATTTTGATATAACATATGATAAAAGCTATATTCTTCGATATTGACGGAACACTGGTGAGTTTTAACACCCACCGTATTCCACAGTCTGCCATAGATGCTATTTCAATGGCAAAGGCAAAAGGTGTCAGAATTTATATCTCCACCGGACGTCCTTTATCTCTTATAAACAACCTTGACGAAATAAAGCATCTGATAGACGGATATATCACAACCAATGGAGCATTGTGCTTTTCAGACGGCAAGATAATATCATGTACACCTATCCCGAAAGAAGATGTATTGACGGTGTTGAGGTTTTCAGACGATATGAAATTCCCGTGTATGGTGGTAGGCGAGAAGGACCTTACCATGTACAATAGCGACGAGAGGACAGACCGGATATTCCGCCAGATGCTGAATGTACACAATATGAGGGAAGACAATAATGTGGAACAGATTCTGCAACAAAGAATATTGCAGCTTACGCCTGTCATTTCTGTAGCCGAGGAAAAGCAGATTATGCCGTACCTCTCCGGATGTGTTTCATCACGTTGGTATCCGGACTTCGCTGATATTACTGCCACAAATGCCAATAAGGGTAACGGTCTTCTGGATATTATATCGCACGAAGGTATCAGCATAGATGAAACAATGGCCTTCGGAGATGGAGGCAATGACTTATCGATAATAGAAAAGGCGGGATTGGGCGTTGCTATGGGAAATGCTAATCAGGCACTCAAAGAAGTGGCTGATTATGTTACGTCATCTGTAGATGAAGATGGGGTTTACAATGCCATGAAGAAGTTTGTACTTTAAAAGACAATGAAAGTATATAGAGTATGCTTTAATCGAAATATTCTTATTTAATAGCTGTATATAAATAAAATATATTATTTCCCTTGGTATGATTAATGTATTTTTCATAATATTTCGTATATTTGTCCACATATATCATTTTAAACTAAATCTTACCTTATGGAAAAAACCACTTTTCACTTGGGATTGATTTCAGCTGCGGCATTGCTCAGTGCATGTTCCGGTGGCGGTTCTAAAAATCAATCGGAAAACAAACAGAAGAATCCTAACGTAGTATTCCTTATAGCTGACGACCTCGGTATAGGCGATTTGAGTTGCTACGGTGCAACAAAAATCCATACTCCAAACATCGACCGTCTGGCAAGTCAGGGACTTCAGTTTGCAAATGCTTATACAACATCTTCTACAAGTACACCTACTCGTTTCGGTATTCTTACCGGTATGTATCCGTGGCGTCAGGAAAATACAGGTATCGCACCGGGTAACTCTGAATTGATTATCAATACCGAATGTACTACCATGGCCGATATGTTCAAGGCCGAAGGTTATGCCACTGCTGCCGTAGGTAAATGGCATCTCGGACTCGGCCCTAAGGGAGGTACCGATTTCAACGGGCTTATCAAGCCTAATACTCAGGATATAGGTTTCGATTATGAATACATTATTCCGGCTACGGTTGACCGTGTGCCATGCGTGTTTGTAGAAAACGGACGCGTGGACGGACTTGACCCTAATGACCCTATAACTGTCAGCTATGACCATAAGGTAGGAGACTGGCCTACAGGTAAGGAAAATCCTGAACTTGTAAAGCTTAAACCAAGTCAGGGACACAATAATACTATCATAAACGGTATTCCGCGTATCGGATGGATGACAGGCGGTAAGTCTGCACTGTGGGATGATGAAAAGATTGCTGATATCATTACTCAGAAGGCTAAGGACTTCATAGTAAGCAACAAGGACACTACATTCTTCCTTTATATGGGAACTCAGGATGTACACGTACCTCGTGTACCTCATCCGAGATTTGCAGGAAAGAGTGGTTTGGGTACTCGCGGAGATGTTATCCTTCAGTTAGACTGGACAGTGGGCGAGATTATGAATACTCTTGACAGCCTGAATATTGCCGACAATACTATTTTCGTATTCCTGAGTGATAATGGTGCCGTGATAGACGACGGTTATCAGGATCAGGCTCGCGAATTGCTGAACGGACATACTCCTATGTTGAATTATCGCGGTGGTAAGTACAGTGCATACGAGGCCGGTACACGTACTCCATTGCTTGTAAGATGGCCGGAGAAGATTAAACCAGCCGTACAGGAAGGACTATATTCTACTGTCGATTTCTTTGCATCATTCGCAGGTTTGTTGGGATATGAAATTCCTCAAGGACAGGCTCCTGACAGCCGTAACTATCTGAATACTCTTATCGGAACAGATACTAAGGGATGTGACTATGTAATCCAGCAGAACCTGAACAATACGCTTTCTATCGTTAAGGACGGATGGAAATATATCGAAACAAGCGATAAGCCTGCGTTGGAGTATTGGACTAAGACAGAACTCGGTAACAGCAAGGAAGTACAGCTCTATAATGTAGTTGACGACCCTTCTGAAAAGAAGAATGTAGCTAAGGAAAATCCTGAAAAGACACAGGAACTTGAAAAAATCCTGATGGCAGAAAAGAACAAGTTTGAAAAGACTAAGATGTAAACAATCTTTTAATATCTGAATAAGCGGCGCCCGATGAACGTAGTATTGACGTTTGTCGGGCGTTCTGTTTATGCCCCTGTTGTATGGAATAGTGATTATATTTATTTTTGCACCGGATTTCAATATTGATATTGTATAATGAAACGCATCACATGGAAAAAACATCATAAATGGTTTGGCATAATATTCGCATTCTTCATGCTTATGTTCTGCCTGAGCGGGATAGTGCTAAATCATCGTGAGCTGGTGGCGGATATAAATATTGACAGAAGCTTTCTTCCGGTAGATTATAGATATAATAAATGGAATATGGGGCTTCTGCGAGGTTCTATAAAGGATAAAGATAAAGTATTTATCTATGGGAACAGTGGAATCTGGATGACTGATTCAACGGGACTGTATGTGTCTGATTTCAATGCAGGTTTACCGGAAGGTGCAGACTTCCGCAATATCAAGGCTATGGTTCAGACTCCGGGCGGTTCTCTTTTTGTTGCAGGACAGTTTGGACTGTACAGGAACGATGGAAAAGGATGGGAGAGTACACCTCTTGTACTTTCGGCTCACGAACGTATCTCCGACCTCGTATTGAAAGGTGATACCATGGTAGTAGTGGGACGTTCGTATCTCTATACTTCCGTCAGTCCTTATAATGAATTCAGAAGATTAGAATTAAAAGCTCCTGAAGGTTATGACGGTAAGGTTTCGCTCTTCCGTACTGTATGGCTGATGCATAGCGGAGAGATGTTCGGCACAGTTGGGAAACTGGTTATGGATGCCGCAGCTGTTATATTGATAGTGCTGTGTCTTACCGGGATTGCATATTGGCTTTTGCCTAAATATATAAAGAGAATCCGCAGGAGCGGTAAAACAGCCAAAGGGAGTACTCAGCTAATGAAGTCGTCACTTAATTGGCATGACAAACTTGGCAGATATACTTTCGTAATACTCATGTTCGTATCTTTTACAGGATGGTGCCTCCGTCCGCCTGTACTTATAGCACTTGTTTCTTTCCGTACTCCGGCTATACCTTATACCGTTGCAGACAGTGATAATGCCTGGAATGACAGACTGCGTATGCTTCGCTATGATGCCGAATATGACGACTGGCTGTTGTCTTCATCCGAAGGTATTTTCTCTTTAGCAACACTCCGGTCTGTTCCTGTGAAATTGGAGAAGACACCTCCTGTCAGTGTTATGGGACTTAATGTTTGGCAGAAAGACTCCTGTGGCAACTGGCTTACGGGTTCTTTCAGCGGAATGTATGTGTGGGACAGAAGCAGACAGGTTTCTACTGATTATTTCACCGGAGAAAAGGCAGAAGATGTTGCAGGTCCTCCGTTCGGTAAATATGCCGTATCGGGATATTGCAATAATATAGGAGAAAAACCTTTCGTAGTGGAGTATTACAAGGGTACGTCAGCACTACATATGCCTGAAAATCTTTCTTCTCTGCCTATGTCGCTATGGAACTTTGCGCAGGAGATACATACGGGACGTATTTACACCGTCCTCGGAAAAGGAACTCTTATCTATATCTTCTTTGCCGGACTGGCAGCGCTGTGGTGCATCTATACCGGTTTCGTTATCAGAAGGAAAAAGCGTGAGTGATAAATGCTTTAAAGGAAAATGCATGTGTTTTTCTCATAAATTCCGGAAAATCTTTGTATGTTTGAATATTATTCGTAATTTTGCGAACAATATTCAAACATACTATTAATGGCGAACAAAAACTATACAGAAGAGCAGGAGAGAATGGCACGTTTTGCAAAGGCCATGGGGCATCCTGCACGTATGGCTATCCTGGAGTTTCTTTTGCGTCAGGAAACATGTTTCTTTGGCGATATCCACGAAGAACTGCCTATAGCCAAGGCCACAGTGTCACAGCATCTTAAGGAACTTAAGGAGGCCGGACTGATACAGGGAGAGATAGAAACTCCAAAGGTGAAATACTGCATCAACAGAGAGAACTGGGAGCTTGCCGGAAAGATGTTTTCTGCGTTCTTCGGTCAGTCTGTTTGCAAGAAAGAGAGTTGCTGCGGATAAGCAGCATCTTTTTTTGCTTTCTTTGTTCGTAATTTGACGAAATACTAATAATATCAATAAACTAAAAAGGTATATGAAGAAAATTGTATTAATGGCCGTAGCCTGCCTGACTTTGGTATCGTGCGGAATGGGCACAAAGAATGAATCGTCTGCACAGGGAGTGGAAGTGGGAGTTCCTGCCCGCGATTGTGTTGAAGTGTTGTACTTTCATGGCAAACAGAGATGTGCCACATGTATGGCGATAGAGAAAAATGCCTCAGAAGCAGTATCAAAAGAGTTTGCCGAGGAGATTAAGAAAGGCGATGTGGTGTTCAGGGTGATAGATATCCCAAAGGAAGAGAATGAGGCTATAGCAGAGAAGTATGAGGTAACATGGTCGTCACTCTTTGTGGTAGGACATAAGGATGGCAAGGAAAGTGTGGAGAATATGACAGATTTCGCATTCAAGAATGCCAGACAGTCGCCTGATGAGTTCAAGAACGGTGTGGTAGCCACAGTTAAGGAAATGCTTAAATAACCGGCCGTTATGGATTGGCTACAGAATTTGCTTGACAATAGTTCGACTCCTGTTCTGACGGCTTTCCTTCTCGGACTGTTGACTGCCATTTCGCCTTGTCCGCTTGCCACCAATATAGCGGCTGTAGGCTTTATAGGCAGAAATATCGAGAACAGGAAGCGTGTTTTCATCAACGGACTGCTATATACCTTGGGGCGTGTGCTTTCATATACTCTGCTCGGAGTAGTGCTGATAATGATTCTCAGAGAAGGTTCCAGTATGTTCGGCATACAGAATACTATCGGTACATGGGGCGAACTTCTTATCGGACCGATGCTCCTTATAATAGGATTGTTCATGCTTTGGGGTGACAGACTCAATCTGCCTAAGTTCGGTTTCAACGGCAATGCCGAAGGACTTGCCAGAAAGGGTGGAGCAGGGGCATTGCTCATTGGGGTACTGTTTGCCCTGGCTTTCTGTCCTACGAGCGGTGTGTTCTATTTCGGGATGCTTATACCTATGTCTGCCACAGCTACCGCCGGCTATCTGCTTCCTGCCGTGTTTGCCATAGCAACTGCTATCCCTGTGTTGATAGTAGCATGGATACTGGCCTTCAGTGTTCAGCAGATGAGCAGTTTCTATGGGCGTATAAAGACCGTGCAGAAATGGCTGAACTTAATAGTTGGGATACTATTCATCGTAATAGGTATATATTATTGTTTTGTAATGTATTAAGTAGAGTAATAAAGTAATAAAGTATGTAGAGTAGGTAAAGTACTCAGAATGTAGAGTATTGGGCTTTACCTCCTATAATACTCTATGACTATAATATCATAACTAAATAAATTTATAGAATTATGGAAATTAAAGTATTAGGACCGGGTTGCAGCAAGTGCAAGACAACCTATCAGGTAGTAGAGAAAGTAATCAAGGAAAACAATTTGGATGTGAAACTTACCAAGGTGGATGACATCATGGAAATGATGAACTACAATATCATGACAACTCCTGCCATAGTAGTGGACGAGGTAGTAAAGATTAAAGGTAAGGTTCCTACAGAAAGCGAAGTAAAAGAACTTTTAGGCATCTAAATTATGATACAGGATTTTGCCGACTGGCTGGTTTACGGCATATTCGGTCTTGATGCCGGAACATCTCTTGGGGTGGCCGTAAACTTCTTCTTCTACGACACGATAAAGATTCTGATACTGCTGTTCTTCATCAGTGTGCTGATGGGGATAATAAACGCCTATTTCCCTATAGAGCGTTTGAGAAACTATCTTGTCACACACAAGATGTACGGACTTCAATATCTTCTGGCATCCATATTCGGAGCCATAACTCCGTTCTGTTCCTGCTCGTCGATACCGTTGTTCATCGGTTTTGTCAAAGGAGGAATACCCCTCGGAGTGACATTTGCTTTTCTGATAACATCGCCTTTGGTCAATGAAGTGGCAGTAGCCATGTTCCTTGGCTCATTCGGTCTGAAAGTTACTTTGATTTATGTCATCAGCGGTATATTGCTTGGTGTGATAGGTGGTTTCGCATTGGGTAAGATGAACCTTTCTCCATACCTAAGCGAGTGGGTAAGGCAGATACAGGCCAACTCGTCCGCACAGGCTGAGGAGTGGGAGAAGGATCATACTACGTTCTTCAAACGCCTACCTTCAATCGTACGCGATGCTTGGAAAATAGTTAGCGGAGTGCTGATATATATCATTATAGGTATTGGTATAGGAGCCTTTATGCATGGTTTCGTTCCGGAAGGTTTCTTCGAGCAATACATGTCTAAGGACAACTGGTATGCAGTGCCGCTTTCAGTTATTCTGGCAGTACCTATGTATGCCAATGCCGCAGGTATAGTTCCGGTGATAGAGGTGTTTGTTGCTAAGGGAGTGCCTATGGGGACAGCCATAGCATTTATGATGGCCGTTGTAGGTTTGTCATTGCCTGAAGCTACACTGTTGAAAAAGGTTATGACATGGCGTTTGATAGGTATATTTTTCGGGACTGTAGCCTTTTTTATAATTTTGTCAGGCTATTTGTTTAACTATTTACTGTAATAACAAACTCAAAAACTTTGAAACTCATAAACTCACATGAAAATACTTATACTTTGTACAGGAAACAGCTGCCGCAGCCAGATGGCTCACGGTTTCCTACAGTCGTTCGATGATTCCTTGGAGGTCTATTCAGGAGGAACAGAACCTGCCGCTCAGGTTAATCCGAAGGCGGTAGAGGTTATGAAGGAAGTAGGGATAGACATAAGCAATCACATTCCAACGCATGTAAATACTTATCTTGACAGTGAATGGGACTATGTGATAACCGTATGCGGAGGAGCAAACGAGAGTTGCCCTGCATTTACGGGTAAGGTAGGAAAACGCCTTCACATAGGTTTCGACGACCCGTCGCATGCCACAGGCACTGAGGAGTTCATCAATTCAGAATTCCGCAGAGTACGCGATGAGATAAAGAACGGTTTCGCCCGTTTTTACATTACAGAAATCAAGAAGCAGGAACTTCCCAAATGCTCTTGCGGAGGTAAGTGCTGATATTGATAAAGACTTATTTGGCAGAATTTTTCTTTCTGTCATTAAGAATATCTTCAAGGTTATTTTTTGCCCAATCAATAAGTTCCTCTATGTGCGGAATAATCGATTTCCCTCTTTCCGATAGTGAATATTCCACACGTGGAGGAACTTCGGCATACGATTGTCTTAGTATGTATCCATCCTCTTCCAATGTACGCAAGGTCGATGACAGCATTTTCTGTGAAATATCCGGGATATTGTGCCTTAGCGAGTTAAAACGCATAGTGCCGTTCTGATACAGCATGAAGAGAATCAGCATGGACCATTTGTCGCTTATTCTTGCCAGAATGTTGCGTATTGGGCAGTCTGAAAACAGTTCTTCCTTAATATTAGTCTTTGTCATGGTGTGAATTTTAGTTCACTGCAAATGTAACCAAGTTTTTATGAAATATCTTATAATCCGGCAAGTTTTCCCTCAATCAGGTCATCAACTTACCGGATTATTTTTTTTAGATTACCATTTCACAGGTTCCTGCAGGATTACTCCGTCGTTCGCATCTTCACTGTTGAATGTATTGGTCTTGTACTGTATGCACAGCATTATCAGTGGGGTATCGCCGTTGTTGCGTACGGAGCGTTTTCCATCCGGAGAAACACGGACTACTGTGCCTTCAGTTATATGGAATATTCTGTCGTCAACCTGAAACTCTCCCTTTCCACTCAGGAAGAAGTACAGTTCCTCATGATTCTTATGAGTGTGCTTGAATCCTGTTTCAGTTCCCGGCCGGAACATCTGGAAAGAAAATTCGCTACCTGTGCATCCTAATGCTGTTCCGCAGAATACCTTTCCCGGTATTTTGATTTCCGGACCCATTTCGAGGACATATTCATTCAACTGGCTTAATTTACCTAAATTT
>JAHLFB010000110.1 GCA_018884025.1 Candidatus Phocaeicola faecipullorum | reverse complement strand
TATTTCCTGCTTGGACTAACAGCCTGCTGGCTTTGTTTTTACTTTCTGACTATAGGAAAAATTTATGCTGTACTTTTACCGCAGTTCTATCTGGTAATGCACATATTGACAACCATAAAAATGGCAAAGATAGGAAAAGGCAAAGCGCTGAATATGATTCTTGGAGAGACCTCAAGAAACATGCTTATATTCGGGATAATGCTTACTTTAGGATTAGTCCTGTAATTATATCAAACAGCATTCAATATACATTCAATCCCCGTTCAGCAGGCATTCACTGAACAGCCTCTGAACGGGGATTGAACACTATATAAACGTTATATAAAACTTATTGTTTTTCTATAAGCACAGTAGCATAAGCCGAGATACCTTCCTCACGTCCTGTAAATCCCAGTTTCTCGGTGGTGGTAGCCTTTATTGAAACGTCCTCTACGTGAATACCCATAACTTTAGCCAACACTTCCTGCATTTCAGGTATTCTGGCCTTCATTTTAGGGCGTTCCGCACATACTGTAGCGTCTATATTGCCTACGGTATAACCTTTTTCAGCTATCAGCTTTACAGTACGTTCCAAAAGAATTTTACTGTCTATATCCTTGAACTCACCGGCATTGTCAGGAAAATGATATCCTATGTCACGCATGTTTGCGGCTCCCAAAAGAGCGTCACAAATGGCATGTATCAACACGTCGGCATCAGAATGTCCCAACAGCCCAAGTTCATGTTCAAATTTTATTCCACCCAACCAAAGTTCCCTGTCCGGAACCAGGCGGTGAACATCATAACCGAATCCTACTCTTATTTTCATCTTATATAAAAATCTAATACTTTTTCATTCTCAAGATATCCCTCAAGATGATTGTCTATGCTGACAGGCCCAACCCCTACAGGTGTTCCGGTAAACAGCAAATCACCAATCTTAAGCGTACAAAACTGGCTTACGTATGCTATAATCTTATCAACGCCGAAAAGCATGTCGCGCGTATGCCCTGTCTGAACAGTCTTGCCGTCAATATCAAGGTGGAAATGTATATCCTGTATATCCCTGAATTTTTCTATATCCACCCAGTCGCCTATGGCTGCAGAATTATCAAAACCCTTGCACAATTCCCATGGCTTGCCTTCAGCACGGAACTTTCTCTGAAGGTCGCGTGCGGTAAAGTCTATTCCCACGGTGACAGCATCGTAATATCTGTGGGCAAAACGTTCAGAAATATTTTTTCCCAGCCTGTTTATACGTACCACAAGTTCTGTTTCATAATCTATCTGTTGCGAGAAATCAGGGATAAAGAAAGGTTTGCTGTCTTTCAGGATAGCCGAATCCGGTTTCATGAAAATAACCGGTTCCTGCGGCAAAGCCTCATCAGCATGAAGTTCCTTGCAGTGAAGGGAATAATTCATCCCTATAGCTATGATTTTCATATTTATTGTCTTTTTAATTCTTCATTCAAACGGTTGAACATAACAGCCAGATGCGCATAAAGAGATGTATTCTGTACCACTATATCTTCCGGCACACGGATTCTGAAAGGAGTAAAATTCCAAACCGCCTTTATGCCTCCCTCCACCATATAGTCAGTAATCTCCTGCGCAATACTGATAGGAACAGTAAGTATCCCTATGTTGACATCAGACTTCTTCATTATCTCAGGAAACTTATCGGTATGGTAAACCGGTATTCCCGCAATGGAAGTACCAACCTTCGACGGATCGATATCGAACGCACCGACAATCTCAAGACCGAAATGCGAAAGACCAGTATCCTGAAGCAGTGCCGCTCCAAGACTACCTACACCAAAAAGATATGCCTTATGCAAATTGGTAAATCCGAGAAAATCCTCCAGCACACTAATCAGACAATCAATGTCATACCCTACACGTGTCCTACCGGAAACAGCCACGTACGACAAGTCCTTTGCCACCTGCGAGGCATCGATATTTATCTGCCTGGAAATCTGTGTAGATGATACATATTTCTCACCTTGGCTTCTCATCAATTTGGCACACGACAAATACCAAGGCAAACGTCGGAGTGTAGGCTCCGGAATTTTATCCGATATTTTACGAACTGGCGATGTCATGACATAAATAATACTAAACTGTTAAATGCAAAATTAGTCTATTTATTTGGAAACGCACACATAATAAAGAAAAAGTTTATATCTTTGGTTGAAATTAAACATATATATAAAATGAAAAATAACGACTGGAAAGAGAGACTTAACATAGTGTATTCTACAAACCCTGACTTCAAATACGAGACAGAAGATGAAGAAACAGTTGAGACACCGGATAAAAAACAGCAGAAACTGAGGGTATCGATAGAGAAAAAGGGACGTGGAGGAAAAACGGTAACCCTGGTGACTGGTTTCATCGGGAATGAGAACGACCTGAAAGAACTTGGAAAAACGCTTAAGACAAAATGTGGTGTAGGCGGTACGGTTAAAGACGGCGAAATAGTTATACAGGGAGATTTCAAACAAAGAATAATTGACCTGCTGAAAGCAGATGGATATACGCAAACCAAGTAAAAAAAGAACGCTTCGTCATTTTGATTGAAACGCTTCGTTATTTCAATCAAAATGACGAAGCGTTCTGATTCGGGCAAAAAAGCATAAAAAAACGCTACCCTCGCAAAGGCAACGTTTTTTTGAGTGAATGAAAAACAAGTGAATGTGATTTTTTTCTTAGAATAGAATTATTTTCTTAAAATCCGAATAAAAAACGATTAAAGAGATACGGGTTATTTAATTTATCAAACTAATAAACAATTATTTTCATTAACTTCTGTGCAAATATAGAAAGTATTTCTTTAATAACAAAAATATTCAAGCATATTTTTATTAAAAAATTTAATAATGTCAGAACCATTAATGTAAATAGATAAATAAAAGGTGTTACAGAAGAAAATAAACTTGTACATTCCATGCATAAAAGAATAAATTTGTACTTTTGCCGGAAGGAAAATTTTAAATACAATCATCAGATATGGCACTAATAAAAGCGGTAAGAGGATATACTCCACAGATAGGAGAGAATTGTTATCTGGCAGACAATGCCACCATAATAGGCGACGTTATTATGGGAAAAGACTGCAGCATATGGTTCAATACCGTATTGAGAGGTGATGTAAACTCTATACGCATAGGCGACAGAGTAAACATACAAGACGGAACAGTGCTTCACACACTTTATGAAAAATCCGTTGTAGAAATAGGCAATGACGTATCAATAGGCCATAACGTTACTCTACACGGAGCATGCGTAAAGGACAATGCACTTATAGGCATGGGTTCTACCCTGCTCGACCATGCGGTGGTAGGCGAAGGTGCCATAGTGGCAGCAGGCGCACTGGTACTGGCCAATACCATAATAGAGCCTCATACGCTTTGGGGAGGAGTGCCGGCAAAGTTCATTAAAAAAGTTGACCCGGAACAAAGCAAGGAGCTTAATCAAAAGATTGCAAACGGCTATCTCATGTACGCGTCATGGTTTAAAGACGAAGAGAACAAAGGTTAATCATACTGTATAACATATAATTTATTTCCGTAATGAAAGAATTTTTCAACTTACTAAGGCGTTTTGTTTCTCCTTATAAAAAATTTGTGGCATGGGCGGTTGTGCTTAACGTTCTGTCGGCGATATTCAACGTGTTCTCATTTTCATTGCTGATTCCGATACTGAACATATTGTTCAAAACCGATGGAGGAAACAAAATATACACCTTCATGGAATGGGGAAGCGCGCCAATGAAGGACGTAGCGATAAACAACTTTTATTATTACGTTTCACAACTGATTGAAATATATGGTTCTGCCAATACCCTATTATGGCTGGGACTGTTTCTGGCAGGAATGACATTACTGAAAACAGCGTGCTATTTCGGTTCGTCGGCAGTAATGATTCCATTACGCACAGGAGTGGTTCGCGACATAAGGACACTTGTATATTCAAAAATAATGTATCTGCCACTTAATTTCTTTTCTTCGGAAAGGAAAGGCGACATCATTGCCAGAATGAGCGGCGACGTAACGGAAATAGAAACATCAATCACCAGCTCACTGGATATGCTGCTGAAAAACCCTATACTTATAATATCGTATTTCGCAACATTGTTTATAACCAGCTGGCAACTGACTTTATTCACTTTGCTCGTATTGCCAAGCATGGGATGGGTAATGGGACAGGTAGGAAGAAAGCTGAAAAGAAAATCGCTTGAGGCACAGGACAAATGGAGCGAAACAATGTCGCAGCTGGAGGAGACACTCGGAGGTCTTAGAATTATCAAGGCTTTCGTTGCGGAAGAGAAGATGATAAACCGTTTCAACAAGTGCAGCAACGAATTCAGACAGGCTACCAACAAGGTTGCCACACGTCAGGCATTGGCACACCCGATGAGTGAATTTCTGGGAACAATACTTATCGTAATAGTCCTGTGGTTCGGAGGTTCTCTTATCCTGGGAGACAAATCATCCATAGACGCGCCGACATTTATATTCTATATGGTTATATTATACAGCGTAATAAACCCTCTGAAGGAATTTTCAAAAGCCGGATACAGCATACCTAAGGGACTGGCTTCTATGGAAAGAGTTGATAAAATCCTTAAAGCTGAAAACAACATTGTAGAAAAGAAAGATGCCATACATATAAACGAACTTAAGAGCGGAATAACTTTCGACAATATATCGTTCAGCTATGGAGAAAACGAAATCCTGCACGACATCAGCCTGAATATAAAGAAAGGTGAGACTATAGCTCTGGTAGGACAAAGCGGCTCAGGAAAATCGACATTGGTTGACTTGATTCCACGTTTCCACGACGTACAGAAAGGAAAGGTCATGATTGACGGCATAGATGTAAAAGACCTTGCGGTCAAGGATTTGCGTTCTCTAATAGGAAACGTGAACCAGGAAGCTATTTTATTCAACGACACTTTCTATAATAATATAACCTTCGGTGTAGAGAACGCTACAATGGAACAGGTAATAGAAGCCGCAAAAATAGCCAACGCACACGATTTCATAATGGAAACCGAAGAAGGATATAACACAAATATAGGAGACAGAGGATGCCGACTATCCGGAGGACAGAGACAGAGAATTTCCATAGCAAGAGCTATTCTTAAAAACCCAGCCATACTGATACTTGACGAAGCGACATCCGCACTCGACACAGAAAGCGAAAGACTGGTACAGGAAGCGCTGGAAAGACTCATGAAAACGCGTACCACCATAGCTATAGCGCACAGGCTGTCAACTATAAAAAATGCCAACACAATATACGTTTTATACGAAGGAAGAATTGTGGAAAGCGGAAAACATGAAGAACTGCTCAAAAAAAACGGATACTACAAGAGGCTTAACGATATGCAGGCTTTGTAAAAACAACAGACCTGAAACATTATTAATGGGAAAAGAATGAAAATAGTTGTTGACAATAAAATTCCATACATAAGGGAAACATTGTCTCGAATTACTGAAGACGTAGTTTATCTGCCAGGAAATGAGATAACAGCCGAGTCTGTAAAGGATGCGGACGCATTGATTACAAGAACCAGAACGAAATGCAACAGGCAGTTATTGAAAGGCAGCAAAGTTAAATTCATAGGAACGGCAACTATAGGTTTTGACCATATAGATACCGAATATTGTAAAGATGCCGGTATAACATGGAAAAATTGTCCGGGCTGTAATGCCGGAGCGGTAGAGCAATATGTACATGCGGTTCTGTCATTGCTGAAGAAAGAAAAAGGAATGATTCCCGAAAAGACCTGCATAGGAATAGTTGGTGTAGGACATGTAGGTTCAAGAATCAGAGAACTTGCCGAGCGCATGCATATGAGAATACTCCTGAACGATCCTCCTAGGGAAGACAATGGAGAAAAAGGGTTTGCAGACCTGAAAACACTGACCAATGAATGTGATATAATAACATTCCATACCCCTCTGATAACTGTAGGCAAATATAAGACGCTTCATCTGGCGGACAAAGATTTTTTCGACAGTCTTCATAAAAAGCCTGTAATAATAAATACATCAAGAGGCGAAGTGGTGGAAACCGGAGCTGTGCTTGATGCACTGAAAGGCGGAAAGATATCAGACGCCGTTATAGATGTATGGGAAAACGAACCGAACATAAACCTTGAATTATTACATAAAGTATATATAGGAACGCCACACATTGCGGGATATTCTGCCGACGGGAAGCTGAATGCCACAAGAATGACACTTGAGTCATTATGCAAGTTTTTCAACATCAACATGAAGATAAAACTGGATATTGAGAACAAAAACGAAGACTCATCCGGCACATGTACAAACGACGACATACTGTCAAAATATAATCCTAAGGACGACTACAGTTTATTACTCTCTCATCCAGAGGATTTTGAGAAAATAAGGGGCAATTACAAGCTAAGAAAAGAATAATAAAAATACCCCAAAAACACGTTTTTTCGCACAAAAGCCTGCACAACAGATAGGTTTTTGTGCAAAAAAGTGCATTTATTGCCCTGAATATTTGGTGGAAACAAGAAATATTTATTCCTTTGCAGCAAATATCTAAATAAATAAAACTATTTTATAAACTTAAAAAATTAGAATTATGTCTGAAATTGCATCAAAAGTACAGAAAATTATCGTTGATAAATTAGGTGTAGAAGAATCTGAAGTAGTGCCAACAGCAAGCTTTACAAACGATTTGGGTGCTGACTCTTTGGATACAGTTGAATTGATCATGGAATTCGAAAAAGAATTCGGTATCTCTATTCCAGACGATCAGGCAGAAAAGATCCAGACTGTAGGTGACGCTATCTCTTACATCGAATCTAACAAATAATTAATTCTCTATTTATGGAATTAAAGAGAGTAGTAGTAACAGGTCTTGGCGCATTGACTCCGATAGGTAATACAGTTCCTGAATTCTGGAACAACCTGTTGAACGGAGTAAGTGGGGCAGGACCTATTACTCACTTTGATGCTTCAAAGTTTAAAACACAGTTTGCATGCGAAGTTAAAAACTTCAATGCAGCAGATTATATCGACCGTAAAGAAGCCCGTAAAATGGACCTTTACACTCAATATGCAGTAGCAGCAGCAAAAGAAGCTGTAACAGACGCTGCAATTGATGTCGAAAAAGAAGATTTGAACAAAGTAGGCGTTATTTTGGGTGTTGGTATTGGCGGTATCCGTACTTTTGAAGAAGAAGTAGGCGGATACGAACAGACAAAAGATACCATCGGTCCTAAATTCAGCCCATTCTTCATACCAAAAATGATTGCCGACATCGCATCAGGACAAATATCTATCATGTACGGCTTTCATGGTCCTAACTTCACTACAACATCTGCTTGTGCTTCATCATCTAATGCTATCGCAGACGCATTCAATTACCTCCGCTTAGGTAAAGCCAACATCATCGTAACAGGCGGCGCAGAAGCTGCAATCTTCGCAGCTGGAGTAGGCGGTTTCAACGCAATGCACGCACTTTCTACACGCAATGATGATCCAACACACGCATCACGTCCGTTCAGCGCCAGCCGCGACGGTTTCGTTATGGGTGAAGGAGCCGGAATTCTGGTCCTTGAAGAATTGGAACACGCCAAAGCACGTGGAGCCAAGATTTACGCAGAACTTGCAGGTGTAGGTGCTTCTGCCGATGCACACCATCTTACAGCATCACATCCGGAAGGACTTGGCGCTAAATTGGTAATGATGAACGCATTGGAAGACGCAGGTATGAAGCCTGAAGATATAGACTACATCAATGTTCACGGAACATCAACTCCTGTAGGAGATGTATCTGAGGTAAAAGCTATCAAGGAAGTTTTCGGCGAACATGCTTATAAACTGAACATCAGCTCAACAAAATCAATGACTGGTCATTTACTTGGAGCAACAGGTGGTGTAGAAGCTATAGCAAGCGTTTTATCTGTTAAAAACGACATTGTACCTCCAACAATCAATCACGAAGAAGGTGACAACGATGAAAACATCGACTACAACCTTAACTTCACATTCAACACAGCGCAGAAACGTACAGTACATGCTGCACTGAGCAACACATTTGGTTTTGGTGGACACAATGCATGTGTAATCGTTAAAAAATACGCTGAATAATTGTGTTTGCAAATATTACAGATAGAATAAGACTCTTTTTCCGTAAGGAGAAAGAGCCTTATTTTCGTTTATACAAAATACTGGGATTCTATCCCCGAAACATCGAAATATACAAACAGGCATTACTGCACAAATCATTGTCTGTAAAAACCCAGGGAAAACTTATAAACAATGAAAGACTGGAGTTTCTGGGAGATGCGATATTGGATGCGGTAGTGGCAGATATTGTATATAAGAGATTTGAAGGCAAAAGGGAAGGTTTCCTCACTAACACAAGATCTAAAATCGTACAAAGGGAAACACTGAACAATATTGCCATAAAAATTGGATTGGACAAGCTGATAAAATATTCCTCTAAGCAGTCTTCACACAACAGCTACATGAGTGGAAACGCATTTGAAGCTCTTATAGGCGCAATATACCTCGACCGTGGATACAGAGCATGCAAGAAGTTCATGGAAGAGCGTATTATCGGCGAATACATTAACCTTGACAAAATATCACGAAAGGAAGTCAACTTCAAATCCAAGCTTATAGAATGGAGTCAGAAGAATAAATTTGAAATAGAGTTCCGACTTATCGGACAAAGCCTGGACGAGAGCCAGAACCCTGTTTTTGAGACTCAGATTATAGTGGAAAACATTCCTGGTGGTAGCGGAAAAGGATATTCTAAAAAAGAATCTCAGCAAGAGGCTGCTCATATAACAATGAATATGATAAAAAAGGATTCCATCTTCATAGATGCTATCTTTGCAGCAAAGAATGAAAGAGAAAACACTGAAAAAACAATCGTTGACGGAAACAACCCAAGCGAGGCTTCAAGCATTGAGGAAGAGTATAAATTCGATACAATGGAAGAAAAATTCAGTGATGAAGAAAGAATAATATCTGAAGCTGAAGAGGCTGCATTCGCACAAGAAGACGACTCTACAGAGAAAAACGCTTAAGTGGTGAATATAATAAAAAGAAAACGTGGATTACCGAGTTAAACATCAAGTAATCCACGTTTTTTTATGGAATAATCGAATTATTCAGCACGCAAAGTGAAACGCTTGAAATCAACGATAGCCAATTCTGGATCAGCAGCCTTCAATGTGTCAGCTACAGTCTTCTTAGGATCCATAATGCTTTCCTGTTTCAAAAGACAAACTTCTTTCAAGAATTTGCCCAAACGACCTTTAGCTATATTTTCAATCATAGCCTGTGGCAAGTTAGCAGCTTTTTCTGCAGCTACAGTTTCCTTGATTTCCTTAGCCTTAGCTACGTCTTCAGCTGTAATCCATCCTTTAGCCATGTTACTTTCCATGTGGTCTTCGCTATCAACGTGTGCAGGGTTGATACCAGCTTTCTTCAAAGCAGCTTCTACAGCCTTCTGAACCTGTTCTGCTTTAGTCTTTTCAATTGCTACATTGATTTCTTCCTGCTTAACTGATTCAGGAACGCCAGCTTCGTCTATTGCTATAGGATTCATAGCAGCAATCTGCATACAGATTTCATGAGCAAGCTGCTGATCGCAAGGCTTGTTGAAAGCTACCATAGTACAAAGCTGATTCTTGTTCATGTGGTTGTAAACAGCAGTATTAGCTCCTGTAACTACGAAATAACCATCCAATTCCATTTTTTCACCTGTGATACCACTGCGATCAACAATAGCATCAGCTATAGTAGCATTACCCATTGGAAGAGCTTTAACTTCATCCAAAGTCTGACACTTGTTAGCGATTGCAGCATCAAGGATAGCCTGAGTCAAAGCTACGAAATCTGCATTCTTAGCAACGAAGTCTGTTTCACACTTCAATGCAATCATTGCAGCATATTCGCCAGTTGATTTTGCCAAAACACAACCTTCTGAAGTTTCACGGTCAGAACGTTTTGCAGCAACAGCCTGTCCTTTTTTACGAATAATTTCCATTGCCTTGTCGAAATCGCCTTCAGCATCGTTCAAAGCATTCTTACAGTCCATCATACCAGCTCCTGTCAATTTACGAAGCTTGGTAATATCTGCCATACTTACAGCCATAATAAAATCTTTTTATTAAGAGTTAATAATATCGTTATAAAACAAAATTGAGAATTGAGAATTGAGAATCTGAGCATATATGTTCCATTCCCAATTTTCAATTCTCAATTTTATATATATAGTTTTTTTCAAGAATTAAGCTTCATCCTCCTTGCTTACGAAAGCAGCAGCTTTAGCAGCATTTATAGCATCTTCTTCAGCTTTATCCATACGTGCTCTACCAGCTTTCTTCTTTGGAGCTTTAGGAGCAGCAGCTTCACCTGCAGCATCCATATCTACTTTTTCAGCTTTTCTTTCTTCAAGACCTTCAGCCATTGCAGCGCAACAAGCATCAAGAATTACTTCTACAGACTTAGTCGCATCGTCATTAGCTGGGATAACGTAATCAACGTTTGAAGGATCTGAGTTAGTATCAACGATTGCAAATACAGGAATACCAAGACGGTTAGCTTCGCGTACTGCAATATTTTCTTTCAATACATCGATAACGAACAAAGCAGATGGAAGACGAGTCAAATCAGCGATAGAACCAAGGTTCTTTTCAAGTTTAGCACGCTGACGAGAGATCTGAAGGATTTCTCTCTTAGACAAGTTTGAATAAGTACCATCGTTAGTAAGTTTATCGATAGTTGCCATCTTCTTAACAGCCTTACGGATTGTTGGGAAGTTAGTCAACATACCACCTGGCCAACGTTCAATAACGTATGGCATATTTACAGAAGCAGCTTTCTCAGCTACTACCTGTTTAGCTTGTTTTTTAGTAGCAACAAACAGAACTTTCTTTCCTGATTTTGCAATCTGCTTCAAAGCTTCAGCAGCTTCTTCAACTTTTACAACGGTTTTGTTAAGGTCGATGATATGGATACCGTTGCGTTCCATGAAAATATAAGGAGCCATTGCTGGGTTCCACTTTCTCTTCAAATGTCCGAAGTGGCAGCCTGCTTCCAATAATGTATCAAAATTTACTCTTGACATTGTTTTTAATTTTAATCGTTTACTTTCTTTTTTGTTTTAATTGAACCAACTGTCCGGTAGTCTCTCCGCAAACTATTGTAGGAAGAATCCTGACAGTTTAGATACTAAACGCTTTAACATTTAAGTTTTTGAGTTTCTAAGTTCTTGAGTTAGTCTGAAGTTTCGCAAACCGATTACTTGCAACAAACTTACAAACTTAAAAACTAACAAACTCAATCGCTTAACGTTTACTGAACTGGAATCTTCTACGTGCTTTTGGACGTCCTGGTTTCTTACGTTCAACAGAACGAGAATCACGAGTCATGAAGCCTTCTGCACGAAGAGTCTTCTTGTCGTCTGCATTGATTTTAACAAGTGCACGAGCGATAGCCAAGCGCAAAGCCTGAGACTGTCCTGTGAAACCACCACCACACAAGTTAACTTTTATATCATATTTTTCAGCCACCTGAAGAAGGTTAAGAGGCTGTTTAACTACATACTGCAGAATAGTTGATGGAAAGTACTCTGCAAGGTCTCTCTTGTTAATAGTAATCTTTCCTGTACCTTCGCTGACGAAAACACGAGCGATTGCGCTTTTACGTCTGCCTAATGCATTTACTACTTCCATTCTTTATTATTTAAGTGTGTTAATATCAATAACTTTCGGAGTCTGAGCTTCGTGTTTGTGTTCAGAACCTTCATAAACATACAAGTTGCCAAGCAATTTAGCTCCCAGACGATTCTTAGGAAGCATACCTTTAACAACTTTCTTCATCAACTTTTCAGCGCCGTTTGGTTTAGCCATCAAGCGAGCAGGAGTGATTTCGCGCTGACCACCAGGATAACCTGTGTAGCTCAAATACACTTTGTCATTCCACTTATTACCTGTAAATTTAACTTTGTCTGCATTGATGATAATAACGTTATCACCGCAGTCCACATGAGGAGTAAAGTTTGGTTTGTACTTTCCTCTCAACAGTTTCGCAACTTTAGCACCGAGACGGCCTACGACCTGATCGGTAGCATCAACTACAACCCATTCTTTAGTTGCAGTTTCCTTGTTTGCAGAAATGGTCTTGTAACTTAAAGTATCCACTCTTAAATCTTTTTTAAAATGTTAACTACTAAAAAACAATTTCCTCACACTCCATCCGTCCCGGACAAAGATGAATAAAGTGCTCAGAATCTTAATTTTATCACTATTTGATAATAATCGGCTTGCAAAGGTACAACTTTTATTTAAACAGACAAAGTTTTTCATAGTTTTTCTGATATAATTAGTTGATACAATGCAAAAAAGGCTGCCATCAAAATATGACAGCAGCCCATACATAAATATAAAAATACAATTATTACCTTATTATATTTTCAGGATATTCATCTGGCATTTCAACCTTTTTCCATGTTTCATAACACCATGAATCAATTCTGTTTCCATTAATATCTTCCTTGAGGAAATATTTCACTACCATTATACCCTCATCCATCATTTCAAATTCCATTACATTCTTCTTTCCATTCAGCTGTGGCAAATGCAGATTTCTTTCCACTATTTCAGTATATGAGTTTTCTGAAGTCACCTCATACTTACCCTCACCTATAATTATTGCTCCTTGAGGCATCATAACCAGGTTAGTGAAACGTCCATCATCCGAGAGTATTTTTAAAGAGTTGCTTGTTTTGAGTTCACCGGTCACATTAGGCGAATTTGAACGATAAAAACACATCTGCCATACACCGTTAAGTGCAATAGGAACTTTTTCGGCCTTCTGCGCCAAAGCACTGCCAGATGCCACCAGCATCATCAATGCCATAAGAATTAAATTGCGCATTTTCATAACACTATATATTTAAGTTTATTAATATGTTTCTACAAATATAACAAAATAAACATTAAATACACAGAATTAAAATATTTTTTTTCGATATGCGCACCATACTTTACATATACAATAAAAAAGGCTGTACGGAACTAACCATACAGCCTCAAGATATTATATTCCAATATTAGAATTCTGCATTTCTCGGAGTACGAGGGAAAGGTATCACATCACGGATATTAGACATACCTGTAACGAACAATAACAGACGCTCGAAACCAAGTCCAAATCCTGAGTGAGGACAAGTTCCATACTTACGTGTATCAAGATACCACCACATATCTTTCATAGGGATACCGAGTTCCTGAATACGAGTCAGCAACTTGTCATAATCAGCTTCACGTTCAGAACCACCAATAATTTCACCAATCTTAGGGAACAAAACGTCCATAGCACGTACTGTCTTGCCGTCCTCGTTCTGCTTCATATAGAAAGCTTTGATTTCCTTAGGATAATCAGTCAGAATAACCGGTTTATTAAAATGTTCCTCAACAAGGTAACGTTCATGTTCAGAAGCCAAGTCTGCACCCCAGAACACAGGGAACTCAAACTTATGTCCTTTAGCCACCGCATCTTCAAGAATCTTAATACCCTCAGTATAAGGCAGACGCACAAAACTGTCTTTCAACACACCCTGCAAACGTTCTATAAGTCCTTTATCGAACACATCATTCAGGAACTTAACATCATCATAGCAGTTGTCCAAAGCCCACTGCACACAATATTTGATAAATTCCTCAGCCAGATCCATGTTGTCGTTAATGTCATTGAAAGCGACTTCAGGCTCAATCATCCAGAATTCCGCCAAGTGACGAGGAGTATTTGAGTTTTCAGCACGGAAAGTAGGGCCGAATGTGTAAATTGCGCCAAGCGAAGTAGCAGCCAATTCACCTTCAAGCTGACCAGAAACAGTCAAGCTAGCCTGCTTGCCGAAAAAGTCGTTATCATAAACGATAGAACCATTCTCATCTTTCTTCAAATCATACAGGTTCATTGTAGTAACCTGGAACATCTGTCCGGCACCTTCACAGTCGGAAGCAGTGATGATAGGAGTATGGAAATAGAAGAAACCACGATCATGGAAAAATTTATGTATCGCAATAGCCATATTGTGACGAATACGGAACACTGCACCAAACGTATTTGTACGAGGACGCAAGTGAGCTATTTCACGAAGGAACTCCATAGAGTGACCTTTCTTCTGAAGAGGATAAGTATTATCGCATACGCCCAACACTTCAATCTCGCGAGCCTGAATTTCGGCAGCCTGTCCTGCACCTACCGATTCTACCAATTCACCATTCACGCTGATACATGCACCGGTAGTAATCTGTTTCAGCATTTCCTCATCGAAATTAGCCAAATCAACAACCACCTGCACATTATTTATAGTAGAACCATCATTCAAAGCGATAAAGTTTACCTGTTTACTACCGCGGCGGGTACGTACCCAACCCTTAACGTTGACCATAGTACCAAAATCACGAGATTTCAGCACATCAACAATTTTTGTTCTACGAATCATTTCCATATTATACTTGTTTATATTATTCAAAAGACCCCATTCGGAGCATATTCACCTCGTTTTCTGTCAAGAATCTCCAGTCTCCACGACGTAATCCCTTCTTGGTAAGTCCGGCAAAATAAACCCTGTCAAGTTTGATTACCTTATATCCAAGATGTTCAAAAATACGACGTACGATACGATTCTTTCCAGAGTGTATTTCTATTCCTACCTGCGACTTGTCTGTATCAGAAGCATAACTTATTGCATCAGCATGTATTTCGCCATCTTCCAAAGTTATACCCTGAACAATCTGATCAAGATCAGCCTTAGTCACATTCTTATCGCAATAAACATGATAGATTTTCTTCTTCAAATATTTTGGGTGAGTCAGTTTTGAAGCCATCTCACCATCATTTGTAAGCAGAAGTACACCTGTAGTATTGCGGTCAAGTCTTCCAACAGGATAAATACGTTCCTTGCATGCATTTTTCACGAAATCCATTACAGTCTTACGCTCCTGTGGATCATCCGAAGTTGTTACACAATCTTTCGGCTTATTGAGCAGGATATATACCTTTCTCTCAATATTTACCGGCTGATCATGGAACTTAACCTCATCATTACGATGCACTTTTGTACCAAGTTCTGTTACGACTACACCGTTTACCGATACCACTCCGGCTGTAATAAACTCATCAGCCTCACGACGTGAGCATATACCGGCATTAGCCAAATACTTGTTCAGACGGATAGGTTCATTCGGATCTGTTATTATATCCTTATATTCTATCTGTTTCTTCATGCTATATTTGGCATTCGGATTATAGTCAGCAGTACGCTGGCGATAACTACCCTGACGGTTATTGCCATATCCACCGCCCTGTTGGCGATATCCACCCTGCTGCTGTCCCTGACGAGGACGGAACTGACGCTGTTCGCCACCCTCATTATTATTAAATCTTGGAGTGAACGGACGCTGCTGACGTTCTCCGCCGTTATTATTGAAACGTGGCGAACCGTAAGAACGTTCTCCTCCCTCATTATTTCCAAAAGGACGATTACCATAAGGGCGTTGCTGACGGCCATAACTGTTATTGCCATATCCACCACGCTGCTGGCGTTCATTGCCATTGTTATTAAAACGAGGGTTGAAAGAAGAACGGTTCTGGCGTTCACCACCATCAAAACCATTGTTAGGACGACGTCCGTAGTTACCACCCTCATAACGATTATTTCTGTTATAACCCTCTCTGTTGTTGTAAGATTTTCTACCATCGCGGCCAGACTGGTTTTCACCATTTTGTCTGAATTCTCTTTCTGCCATAATAAAAATAAAATCAAAAAAATTAATACTTTACCCTCTCGGGCTAAAATGTCTCTATAAAATTCTAAATTAAATACCTGTATAATTATGTGGAGTTATAGCGCGAAGTTCCTTCTTTATATCTTCGCTTACTTCCAATGTCTCAATAAAGTCCTTAATAGAAGCCTCGTTAATAGCCTGATTAGTACGTGTCAAAGCCTTTAAAGCCTCATACGGATTAGGATAAGCCTCACGGCGAAGAATTGTCTGAATAGCCTCGGCAACTACGCTCCAGCAATTATCCAGATCTTCATATATCTTATGTTCATTAAGCAACAGTTTGCCAAGTCCCTTAAGAGAACTCTGAATTGCGATGATAGTATGTCCGAAAGGAACACCTATATTACGCAACACTGTAGAATCTGTCAGGTCGCGCTGCAATCTTGATACCGGGAGTTTAGACGACAAATGCTCAAAAATAGCATTAGCCATACCCAGGTTACCTTCAGCATTTTCAAAGTCTATCGGATTTACTTTATGAGGCATTGCGCTTGAACCTACCTCTCCGGCTTTTATTTTCTGCTTGAAATACTCCATTGAGATATACTGCCAGAAATCACGGTTCATATCAATCATAATGGTATTGATACGTTTCATTGCATCGAATATAGCCCCCAGGTTATCATAGTTTGAAATCTGAGTAGTATATTCCTCACGTTCCAATCCCAGTTTTTCTGCTACAAACTTATTTCCGAATGCTTTCCAGTCAAATTCAGGGTAAGCAACGTGATGAGCATTATAATTACCTGTAGCCCCACCGAACTTAGCAGTAATGGCACAACCTTTCAGTATATCCAACTGACGGCGCAATCTGTACACAAACACCATGATTTCTTTACCCAGTCTAGTAGGCGAAGCAGGCTGTCCGTGAGTTTTTGCCAGCATAGGAATATCCTTCCATTCTTCAGCATAAGCAGCAAGCTGATCTATAAGCTTCTGTATTTGTGGATAATATTCTTTCTCTAAAGCATCCTTTATTGACAAAGGTACAGAAGTATTGTTTATATCCTGTGAAGTCAGTCCGAAATGAATAAACTCCTTATATTTTTCCAATCCGCCAAGTTTGTCAAACTGTTCTTTAATGAAATATTCAACAGCTTTCACGTCATGGTTAGTTACGCTTTCTATTTCCTTGATACGCTGAGCGTCGGCTTCCGAGAAATTACGGTAAATATCACGCAAAGATTCAAAACGCGTATGGTCGAAACACTTCAACTGTGGCAAAGGAAGTTCACACAAGGTAATAAAATACTCTATTTCTACCTGCACACGATACTTGATCAGTGCATACTCAGAAAAATATTCAGCCAAAGATCCCGCCTTGGTCCTATATCTGCCGTCGATAGGAGAAACAGCAGTGAGTAAGTCAAGCTCCAACATTGTTTTTCAGTTTTTTCTAAATTAATGATCATTAAAACTGCGCAAAAGTAATGCTTTTTCCCGACTTAACCACCCTAATAATGAAAAGTTTAGTAATTATTACACAAATATTCCGTTTTCATTGACATATAATGATTTTCCGATTTGCCAATACAGTGTGATCTCTATCAGCTAAAATATCATAAAAAACAGAACAATACCATTTACCGGCCGATATAACATACTGAAATAAAGCGTAACTTTGCAGCCGAAAAAATAAAGACAAGATAAAGAATATGGAACTACCAAAAGATCCGATGATGCTATTCAGCCTCATCAATATGAAATTAAGGGACTTCTACCCTTCTTTAGATTCGCTCTGCAAGGATTTAGACCTTAACAAGGAAGAAATAATATCACGTCTGAAAGACGCCGGTTTTGAATATAATGAAGAACTGAACAAGTTCTGGTAATATTTTTATAAAAATGACGAACGCCTGCCGTATGCGTAGAAAATATTCATCTACCATCCCGCAGGCGTTCTTAAACATTTATTTCACAAAAGAATCAATATCCAGGATTCTGCTGTTTTGCAATAACAGGATTTGCATTAACCTCACTTACCGGTATTGGAAGTATAGTTCTGAAATAAGTTCTGTCAAACTTTCTTGAATCTTCATTCAGGGCATAATGCCATCCTATATTATCCTGACTTTCATAACGAACAATGGTTTCATTGTTTCGCATGGCATCAAAGAAGCGGTGGCCCTCACCAACCAGTTCTTTACGACGCTCCATCAATACCCTCTCAAGGGTTATATTACCCGCATCAACCACATTTGCCGAGTTAGCATCTACCGAGCGTGCCTTGATAAGCTCATTCAGATATCTGACAGCATCATCAACTGCACTTCCACCTAACTTCATTCCAGCCTCAGCTGCATTCAGATACACCTCAGAAAGTCTGAGTATAGGAAGATTCTGCAAACGCGGATCTCCTTGCTGCCCTTTCGGGAACTTATTTATAAACACAGGCTCCTCACCATATTTCTTGTAAAGATCAGTCGGTTTACCTTTATCGTCTGTTTTCATCTGAACAGGCAGTATAACATTGATTCTGACATCATTCTGATCAACCTTAAGCATATCTACAAACGATTTTGTACAAATAGCATCTGCATATCCGTCTTCATTATACAAATAGCCTATACCTTCTCGGTCAGCCCAATCGTCAGTACCATTATTTATAAGCTCAAACATCATCTCCTTTGTGTGCTTAGCGCTCATCTTATCCCATGCATCCGCATATTCATCAGCAGCCCACAAATCATATGGAGAGTTTTCTATTATGTTCTTGGCTGTTGACAAAGCCAAAGCGTCTTCGCCTTTATACAGATAAACACGAGTAAGCAAAGCCTCTGCAGCCCACTGGTCAATAAATCCCTGTTTTTCACCTACCTTCACTGATTTATGCAAAGCGCCGGAATTAACAGCATCTGTCAAGTCCTCAATAACCTTCTCATAAATCTTGGCTACAGTTTCTCTACCTTGTTGAGCATCGGTCGGTAGTGCAGTATCAACAAACGGGACACCTAAAGAAGCCCCATTATCACTTGTATAAGGATTTCCATAAATTCTCACCAAATCAAAATGCACCAATGCTCTCACGACCTTAGCCTGCGCATAAATATCATTTATTTCCTTCTGATACTTGTCTGCATCAGAAATCGTCTTGCTCTCTACAGCTTCAATAATCCTGTTGGCACGGCGTATCACATTATACGGAATATTCCATATTGCCGGAGCATCATCTACCGTATATCTCATCTCATAACACGATGATGTACGCATACCCTGATCCCTTGCCTGCATATCGTCACCGCGAACATCTCCATAATAGAACATTCTTGCAGCATAATATTCATTATACTTGGAGTTACCCTGAAGCCCGTCGTACATTCCATACATGGCAGTCTTGGTATCATTATAGTTAGTTATGGCCTGACTCGTAGGAATACCGTTCGAAGGAGTCTGATCCAGCCAATTGTTCACACATGACGAAAAGCCCAATGCAGCCACCGTCAATATAAACGACTTATATATTTTAGTTATCATATTCTTTCTTGTTTATTAAAATTAAAATCCTATTTCCATACCGAAAGTAACCGTTCTCAACGACGGAGTTTCAAAAGTACAAAGTCCATTAACAGGAGTTTCCGGGTCTACATAAAGGTCTTTCGACTTCCAAGTAAGCAAGTTATTAGCCGCTACATAAGCTCTCACCTTGCCTAACCCTAATTTACTGCTCAGATTAGACGGCATAGTAAAACCGACAGTCAGATTTTTTATACGCAGATGGTCTGTTGACATCATCCAGCGAGAAGAAGAAATATTCTTATTTCCATAAGCAAATTGCGGAAGCTTAGCATTATCACCCGGTTCCTGCCATGTATCTTCTATCTTATAGTATGCAGGTACATTACCTATATAATTATAAGTACCTCCATTAGACTGCAACCATGTAGCATAGTCAAACGCATGTCCTCCAATAGAATACGTCAATGTCATATTAAAGTCAATGAACTTCCAGCTTACAAAGTTTGTCAATCCGCCCTGAACTTTAGGCTCTATAGCACCAACAATGGTTTTATTTGCTTCCGAAGAGTTTGTAGTAGTTTCACGACTTCCATTCTCGCCATTAATATAATAGAGTTCCTTACCAGTCTTAGAATCAACTCCGGCATATTCATATGCATATATAGAATAGTAAGGCTCTCCTACTCTGTGGATAAGCGGTCCGCTAATCATTTCATTCTGGTTACCATCCAGTTTCAGCAGCGTATTTCTGTTATGGCTGATATTGAAAGTAGTAGTCCATGTCCAGTTCTTATTCTGAATGTTAGTTGATCTAAGTTCAAACTCAACACCGCGGTTTCTCATCTCTCCTACATTCATCAAAGTATTTGCAACTCCACTTCCATCTATAATACCGGTAACACCGGATATAGCTTTATTCATCAACAAATCCTTTGTATCACGGTTATACCACTCAATAGTCATCGACAGTCTGCTCCAAAGAGTCACATCCAGACCGATATTAGTGGCATAATTCTTCTCCCATCTCATATTAGGGTTTTCTACTCTCATTTCTGCAGAACCACCATTACCCTTATAGTTATATCCGAATCCGAAAACGCCCAAATAACCATAATAGTCTGTCGGCTGAGTACCGTTTACACCATACGAAGCACGCAGTTTTACATCAGTTAGCACATCTTTTACATCATCCATAAATGATTCTCCGGATATTCTCCACGAACCTGATACAGACCAGAAATCTCCCCAGCGGCTGTCACGCGACAGTCTTGAACTACCGTCACGACGATAACTTGCACTGAAATAATATCTGTCGGCAAAATCATAATTCAGTCGTCCCAGGAAAGAAGTCATCCTATATTTACTTACAGAACTTGACGCCCTTGTATTACCGGCGTTCTCTATCTCAGGCAAATACGACGGATAAGTATTACCATTCGCATACACATATTCGTAACCGTAATCTTCAGTTTCAAATCCCAGTAAAACATCGAAATTATGATTTTCTGCCACCGTCTTGTTGTAAGTCAGCTGAGTCTGAGTATTCAGTTTTGCCAAATTCGTCATAACTCTCTGCATAACACCATTCGACGAACGACCGTCATTCGTACGGGGGTCCCACCATACTTTTTCGTTGTTCTGGCTGAAATCATAGCTTATAATCTCCTTCAGATTAAGATTTTCCCATATATTCCAAGTTGCTCCCAATGAGCCCATAAAACGGTTCACCACACTTCTGTTATAGTTATAAGTTTCCGTCTGTACCGGATTGGCACCATTCAACGCCGGGAAGACAGTACTGAAAGATCCATCCTCATTATAAGGATAAGTTGACGGAGAAGCCGTCATTGCATAACACATCACAGGGTTTGCAAAACTTGTAGCTTCGTTATTAACATTCTGAGTAGAATTTGTAAACATTGCACTGGCATCTATTGACACACGGTCAGCCTTATGATTAACACTCATTCTACCGGTAAATCTCTCATATCCGGAAACATTGGTTATACCCTCCTGCTTGGTATATGAAAACGAAGTATAAAATGAGTTTTTTCAGAACCTCCCTGAGCACTCACTTCATAATTCTGATGAGTACCTTTTCTGAAAAGCACATCCTTCCAATCAGTATAACCCGACCACGGTTCAGCCGCATACGAATCAATCTTGCTGTCCGCATAAGCGATAGCCTCTTCCTCAGATTTTCCGGCATTCAGCATATAATTCTTTAATCCCAGGTGAAGAATTTCACGTCTATCAACACCATTCAGAATAGGACGATAATTAATTGCCATATCAGACATACCCCAGTCAGCCTTCACATTGAATTTGGTCTTTCCTGCAGAACCGCGCTTTGTAGTAATAATAATAACCCCATTAGCAGCACGCGAACCATACAGTGAAGCCGCTGCCGCATCCTTAATCACAGTCATAGACTCAATATCATTACTGTTAAGAGTGGCCATCAAACTGTTTCCGGAATTTGAATAAGAAAACTCGCTGACATTACCATTCAGCATAGGCACACCGTCAATAACATACAGAGGTTCATTACTTGCATTAATAGAACCCATACCACGGATACGCACAGATGCCACAGCACCCGGCTGTCCAGAAGTCGATGTTATTTGTACACCTGATACAGAACCGGCCAAACGGTCTTGAACACTAACAGAAGGAACGTCTTTAAGTTTCTCAGTAGAAACATTCGAAGCTGAACCTGTAAATGATGATTTCTTGAAATTACCATAACCCGTCACTACCACTTCATCCAAAACCTCCGTGTCAGGATGTAACACCACATTCAGCGTCGGAGCGACAGGCACCTCTTCAGTCTTCATTCCAATAAAAGAAACGACCAATGTTTTTGCTGTTTCCGGGATGTTAGAAATACTGAAATTACCATCGATATCAGTCACAGTACCCACAGTAGTACCTTTCACTAATACAGATGCACCTACAACAGGCAAACCGTCTTCACTTGAAGTGACCGTACCGGTCACTTTCGAGACTTGAGCGTTCACCATACTACCCATACGACGAGGCAGGAGATTAATAGCATCAATTTCCTTCTCATAAATCTCTCTTGAATTTTAAATTTGTAAATAGTTTAGTTTGTTTAGTCAATCACAAAATATGTATTTTTTCTGAATATCCTTTCATTTTCATAGCAATAGCCTTGTTTCTTAGATTTTTAATACAACATTTGACGTTTTTCTTCTAAAAAATATATTTTAAGGCTATTTTATAATATTTATTTTAGAAACGTATTAAAATTCTGTGCGTTATGTTATAATCTCAAAACGCAAGCGATACAATATGTTATTTTTATGCCGATTTTATACAAATAATAACATATTAAAGAAAGTGACTAATATCATTAAATTCACCAATAACATTCAATAAACGGATAATGGACACAAAATGATTGCTTAAAAAGAATAAAACAGGCATAATTTTCCATCGTTTGACAGTTGTCAGACATGTGGACGACAGCTGTCAAACATATGACCGACACGTGTCAAACATTCGTCCGACAGCTGTCAGACAACAACGGACTTTAAGCATTTTAAAACTACATACAAACAGTTTATAAACAAAACAATAAGCGAGTCCGAAGCAGATTATATAAACCTGGAAAAGATGTGAAAGTGAAATTACACGTGTTTTTACCCCCTTTATACACGTTAATGTATTGCTTTTGAAAAGAGAATTTCAAAAGCAATACAAAGAATTTAATTTCAAACTAAGGTTTTTATAAATATTCTGAAAGTTCATCGATTCCGATGTTAAGTTCTTTAGCAATATCCCCATCAGAAAGACCCTGTTTTCTGAAAAGTCCTATCATATTAGCAAGCATCTTGTTTTTAGCAGATAGTTCCTGGCTTTTGCTTTCAAGTTCTTGGCTCTTGCTTTCAAGTTCTTGGCTCTTAAGTTCAAGTTCTTGGTTCTTCATCATTATAGTAGTGTCACGGGCCTCTATTTCGGAAAGAATCTCATCCTCTACATCCATATCCCTTCTCACATCAGGTTCAACAGCAGCCTTAATCAATCTGTCAACCACAAGCTGTTCCTCTATATCCAGACCTCTCTCGTCTATCTCCATGATATGCTCATTATCCTTAAGGCGATAAGTCTGGTCGAAAACCTGAAGCAAACGTTCAAGTCTGTTTCGTACCTTACCTTTTAAGTAAGGAATCTGTATTATGATACTGTCATGCGTCAGACTCTCTATAAACGGATCTGGCACACCGTTCTCTATAGGATTTGAATTATAATCGAGATACTTCCTGCGTACATACACAACAGGTTCCTGAAGGTCGCCCAACTTATGTCCCAATATATAAATAGAAACTATAGGCAGACCATACCCTTTAGGATTGACATCCCTATCGGGAACATTCTTCTTATCTATATACTGACTTCCCAAGTATTGTCTGAAGCGCAAAGTCTCTGTCACCAGCCATGTCTTCTGAAGCTCAATCAGTATCAATTGCTGCGTACCGTCCTCGTTCTTTATGGTGGCAGCAAAATCTATCCTCATCATCGAGATTTTCCTCTGTGTCACTCCCGTATATTCATGAGGACGCATTTCAAGATGTATGATTTCCTTCTGAAGCAAGGCAGAAAGCATTATCTTTGCCACCCTGTCATCTTCCATCATATACTTGAACACAGAATCATATATAGGATTTGCTATCAGTACCATAAAAGCTCCTTTCTTTATTTGTGAAACTGCGTAAAGATACGATATTTTTCATGAAATTCAAAAACAGTGATTAAGTATGCGAGTTTTGCAAAGGCTTTGAAAAAAGAAAACAGCCGATAAACTTAACTGAACGAAGTGTCAATCGTTCACGGTTATGTTCATCGGCTGTTAAATCAATTATAAAACAAATAAGGAATTATCGAGAAAATTTTTCTTCTATGTCTTTATATTCCTTCTTATTTTTAGTATCTACAAACTTCATTTTTAGAGTAATAAAACTATCGTCCCATGTTCCTTCACCAGAAACAGTAAGATCCTTGGCAACTTGTGTCTCAGCAACTTTCGCAGCCTTTACACCATCTTTTTCTGGAGAAAGGGTTATAACCATAAGGTAATCTTTTTTATCCTCAGGATCTGTTCTATATACATTCTTAGTCCTATATATCATTGTGTTCTGAGTGCCTTTCTGCATCTGTATAGTTTTATTCACTGCTGCCCCAGCATGATTTTCCGAAAACCAAACAGATGACAAGTTCTTCTCTTCAAACTCACCATAAGTATAAGCTCTTGAAATAGTAAGCAGTTTGCTCATATATGCGTCAACCGGTTCTTCTTCAGTATCAAGAACGACATTTACATAATGTTCCATACCTTGTTCGATATCATTACCCAATGAAACCTTAAATGAAGTCATAGTCTCGCCATCCTTGAAGGTTACTGTAGAAGGGACTGTAATATCATTATTCCATGTAGTTTCTTCCAATTTCCCTTTTTCATTCTTTTTCATGCATGAAGAGATGAGGTTTATTACTGCCTCTCCTTTCGAATTCTGACGAACAACATCCACATTGAACGACAAGTCTGTTGCCTTTTCCGAGAAACTTTCTTCCTGTTCATCAGCCAGAAATGTTATACCAGCTGTTGTATTCTCATAAATGGAACGTACATTGTCAGTGTCGCAGGCCGATAGACCGACCATAGACAATGCACTTAATCCTAATATATATGATTTAATATTCATAATAATTCTTCTTTTATTAAAATGTTATTATTTTTCATCTCCGATAGGATTCTGGTCTTTACTTTGATCCAAAGAAGGATTTCCGTCAAACTCAGACTGTGGCAAAGTAAGAACCCAAGCATATGATTCAGGGTCATCTGTCTTGCCTATACTTATTGCACTTTGAGGCCATCCCATTTCAGTAGTACGTTTGAATCCCTGATGCAAACGACGGATATCGTATATACGTCCAAATTCCCCCCAAAGTTCTATACGTCGCTGGTCGATGATAGCCTGAAGTAATGAATTTTCTTTCCTTTCTGTAGTAAGTTTTCCAAGTTCAGTACCAGTAAGTCCGTCCAAGTAATCAACTATTCCATCATTAGGGGTAGATGTATCTTTATAACCACGTGCTAACAACAAAGTACTCAACTGTTTTTTTGCTATTTCTTCGTTTCCAGAGATACGACAGTTCGCTTCAGCTGCAGTAAGATACATTTCTTCAATTCTCATCCAGATGTAATCACCAGTCCACAAGGCACCATCTTTAAACTTGAATTTCTCCTGCTGGTAACCACCTGATTTATTATTGATATCGTCCGGATTCCACCAACCTTTCTTGGTTTCTTTATTCCATTTTCTGATATCATCATAATTATTCATAAGAGCATATAGATCTTTGTTTATCTGCTTACGTGCAGATTCACCATAAGCTTTCTGATCGGCATCCATGTGAGTAAAGAAACCCGCATAAGATCCAGACTGGTCTGCAGATATAGCTGCCCCCCACATTACATTATTCAATGAAACATCATTCATACCGTTAAGAATTTCAGCTTCACCACCAATTTTATATCCGCCATCATTAATAACCTCTTCAGCTGCAGCCTTTGCTGTTGGCCAATCTTCCATGACTAGAGCTACTCTTGCCTGAATACCCAAAACAGTGTATAAATCAAGATGAGATTTTACTGTACGCTCGCTTGCATTTCTCAACATCGAAATAGCCTTAGTCAAATCTTTTGTAATCTGGTCATAAACGTCCTGAACTGTGCCGCGTGGTTTTCCGTCCGTGTTAATGTTTGTAGGTTCTGTGTAAACAGGAACTCCTGGATCGGTCTCATGTCCTTTATATGTACGTGCATAAGTCTGTATCAACATAAAATAACTATATGCGCGAATCGCGTAGGCTTGTCCCAAAACATAATTTTTATCCTCATCAGTTCCGGTCATTGTTTCTTCTGCCGCAATAATATAATTAACGTTTGATATCCATTGGTAATAACCGTTCCATGCCTCATACGGTCTCCATCCTACGGATGTATACTTATCTTTTACTTTATATATACAGTCATACCAGAACCATCCGCTACCTGCAGCAGACATAATACAATCCTCACCCATGACATCTGCCATAAGATTATATGCTGAAATACCAAAGCATTGGTGAGTATTGGATGTATTTGACACACCGGCTGTATAAAAAGCCCTTATCGTACCATTAAGCGGAATCAGCGCATTCTGCGCACTGGTCAAAAGTTGGTCACCTGATACAGATGAAGAAGGATATGTATCAAGTTGGTCACTACATCCCACTGCAGATACAGCAGCCATACCAACAAATATATATTTGAAAATATTCTTCATAAGAAAACTTTATTTAATAATTAGAAATTAACTTCCACACCCAAAGAGAAAGTCTTGTTAGGAGCGTATGAATAGTCTGTATTACCATCGAAGCTATACTGCGGATCCATACCATCAAGGTGAGAGAACAAAGCTATATTATCGAATGATGCAAATACTCTTACGTTGTTCATTCCTGCTTTTCTCATCCAGCTCTGTGGCAAATTATATCCAAGAGTGATGTTCTTGATTGCAAAATAGGAAGCATCAATAAGGAAGCGGTCAGAGCGGGCTGTTCCACCAATTGTTATACGAGGAACATCTGTAATATCACCAGGTTGCTGCCAACGACGCAAAGCATGTGAATTCCATGTGTTTCCGACATACATTGTATTCATAGAACCTTCATACAGATAATCGAATATTTTACCACCGATAGAATATGTAGTAAGGATATTCAGGTCAAGTCCTTTCCATGAAAGGTTTGTACCAATACTACCATACAGATCTGGAATACGGCTGCCCAAATAATACCTGCAGTTATTTGCTGTATTATAGTCGCTTGTTATATATTCTTCTGTGATATTGCCATTTTCATCCTTTTTATAAGCATAGAATAGTTCCGCTCCTGTTGCAGGATCAACCCCTGCAGATTTTGCCATATAGAAAGTATTGATAGGCATACCTTCTTTGATTGAATATATACCATTTATGATTTCCGGAGACTCCTTTGTAAGAGACAACACTTTGTTATTTACAGTTGATCCCATAAAAGTAAGATCCCATTTCAAATCATTTTTTTGGATAATTGTTCCACCAATTTCAAATTCGAAGCCACTGTTTCGCATGCTTCCTACATTGGCGTTATATCCACTGAAGCCGCTTGATGTTGCCATAGGATAACTCAACAGCATATCGGTAGTTTTCTTATTATAGTATTCCGCATTAATACGCAGTCTACTATCAAACAGTGCAGCTTCTATACCAACGTTAAGGTTACCGCTTTTTTCCCAAGTAATATCTTTGTTTTGCAAAGACGAAATCATGGCACCTACATTGTTTCCGTTAGCATAATCAAATGGATAAAGGCTTTGCCAAGCATAATAGTTAGGAACATAATCACCAACATTTGCATCATAGATTAATATATTGTCATTACCCTGCTGTCCATAGCTGGCCTTTACAGACAAATTATCAACCCATTCAACATCCTGCATGAACTCTTCCTTAGAAACACGCCAGTTTGCACCTACAGACCAGAATGTACCCCAACGATTGTCCTTATGGAAACGGGAAGAACCGTCAGAACGCAACGAAGCAGAAAAATAATATTTTTCATCATAGTTGTAGTTGATACGTCCCAACCAAGATTCTACACGGTAAGTATTTGTATATGAATCAGCACTCTTCAATGAAGTTCCCGGGCGAAGTTCATAAATTCCGTCAACCAAGTTTGACTTTGCAGCTTCAAGATATGAATACTCGTAAGAATAGAACTCATGTCCGGCCATTATATCTATATCATGAAGACCGAAACTTCTGTTCCAGCTTAAAAGTTGATTGAACGTATAAGACAATGTACGTGTGTTGTATTTGTATATCAAACCACCGGCTGCAGCCTGATTACCATGATACATGTTCATGTACATCATACGCGACTGATTTCTATAATCAGCACCAAAATTCACTGACAGCTTTATTCCCTTAGCCCATCCGGCATCATCTTTATCAGAACCGAATGTCATGAATGTACGAACACTGGCAACATCATTCTTGATATCAGCCTTATCATCAGTAAGACCGCCAAGTGGGTTAAAGTCAGAATATTGTGGTCTTCCGTCTTCACCATAATCAAGTTGACGATTACCGTTAGAATCAAGCAAGTCATTTCCATCAGCATCTTTCAGATACATAGGATATATTGGAGCCATGAACTGTGCAGAATACCATACATTCGAATTTGAAGAGCCGTCATAATCGCTAAAATTCTGTTTTGAAGTAGAAAGCGAAGTGTTCAATCCGGTCTTGAACCAATCATTGATTTCAGAGTTAACATTTACACGCGCATTGTAACGCTGAAAACCTGTATTAACCAATATACCATCTTCATCAAGATAGCCAAGAGAGAACATATATTTTGTTTTCTCTGTACCACCGTTAACCGACAGTTGATGTTCATGTCTAAGCGCATTTTTCTTTTGTATTGCATCCATCCAAGACTCGTTCCATGCTGAAACAGCATCAGCACGAACTTGTCCAGTAGCAGGATCTATAATGGTTTCCCAGGTATAATTCTTAAATGGATTATAGATTTCCGGATTTTTGTTTCCTCCAAGATAACTTCCCAAATCCCCCATAGCAGCAGAAGAAGCTGAATTCCAGTCATAACCACTGCCAAATACATAATCATTTCTTATTCCTTCATATGTAAGCTGAACAAAGTCCTTCTGACCTACCATATCATATTCTTTCAAAGCACGCGAAGACCATCCGACAGTAGAACGCCAAGTCACTTTAGCCTTACCTTCCTTACCTTGTTTAGTTGTAATCATTACAACACCATTGGCGCCACGAGCTCCATAAAGAGCACCTGCAGAAGCATCTTTAAGTATTGTCATGGATTCAATATCAGAAGGATTTATTGAAGACATATCACCATCGTAAGGAATACCATCTACAACATATAGTGGGTCCTGAGATGCATTAATAGAGCCATAACCACGGATAATAATCTTTGCCGATTCACCAGGCTGTCCAGAGCCGGAAGTTGTCAGCAAACCAGTAGTCTGACCTTCAAGTCCTTTTGATATGTTTGTAATAGGTCTTAATTCCAATTTCTTGCTATCCACATTAGATGCAGAACCTGTAAATGAAGACTTTTTTGCAGTACCATATGCAACGACCATAACCTCATCCAGAACTTCAGTATCAGAATGTAACACCACGTTTACAACCGGCTTAACTGCCACTTCCTGTGTCTTCATACCGATAAACGAAACAACTAAAGTTCCGGCCGAACTT
>JAHLFB010000109.1 GCA_018884025.1 Candidatus Phocaeicola faecipullorum | reverse complement strand
CGAATACGAGGATGTACCGGTTCAGTATGGCGGAACCATCACGTTAGAAGAATCTATCCCATTGCTTCGTGCCATGGCGAAAGTGGAAGTGGTATTGAACACGGAAGAGATGTCTTTTAGCGATGTAACCCTTCATGGCTATAATTCAAAAGGCTATTGTGCGCCTACAGGCGGTACATATCCACAGAGCGGGCATTTGCATTTGATTGGGAACGAGAACGACGACAATGCAATTGAAAATACCATCTTTTTTTTACCAACCCAATCAGACAATAAAAAAGAAACATGGATAGCTTATGTCCCGGAGTATGACAATACATCGAACGGGGACAATGCCGCTTATATCGAACTTCGCTTTGATATTCAAACGGAAACGGATAAGAAAGATTTTGTCATTCACTTTGCGGATGATCAAACAGATATTAAGAAAACATCTTTTGATATTACCCGCAACCACCTTTACCGTTTCAATGTAACGATAGACCCCAAAGGAAATTTGGCGGTTGAAGTGAAAGATTGGGAAAATGTTTTTAATAATGATTTTTATTTCTAATGTTTATGAGGTATCTTGTATTTCTTTCTGCAATATTATGTGCAAATATTCTGTTAGGAAGCTGTTCCGAAGAAAAATTGGCAGCAGATAAAGAAACTTCTTCTAATTTTGAAGAAGGGGAATTGACATTGGCATCTCTCAAATTGGCTGTTAATAGTTTTGAAGTTAATGTACAATCTGATTCAAGAGCACCGGAAGAAGATACAGAGGCGGAAAGAGCTATCCATGATATTTGGGTATTTCAATTTGATGCAACAGAGAATCATAATCTGCTTATCTATCCTCGTTATTATACTATTGCTAATCAGTCGGAACTGGATAACCTTCAAGTGTGGCTGAAGCCCAATATCAAGTCTACCGTTTATATAGTGGCAAATACCAACCAACCGAACTGGATAACCGATGAAACAGATGTTAGTTCTCGTGCAAATTTAGAAGCCCAAGAATTATATAATTTAGAACCCCAATTTACGAATGAAGGACAAAGCCTTTCCATTCCGATGACAGGATATAAAGACAATGTAATAATTAATGAAGAAAGTGGAACGGCAACGAATGAAGTTACTATTCCCGTCACCCGTATGTTTGCCAAATTGTGTGTAAAAGCAAATATAAGAGATGATATGACATTGCTTTATATAGGTATCAGCCAAATCCCTAAAGCCAGTAAAGTGACTGCACGGACAGGAGAAGGTGATGATAAAACAGACTATAAGGATGGATTTTATTACTGGAACGCAACGACTTTCGATTTAAATGGTGAAGAAGAACATATAGTATATGTTCCGGAAAATATGCAAGGAATCATAGAAGAAGATAATAACTCAAAAAAAAATGAAGGAAATGCTCCGGCAAAAGCCCTTCGATTGGCTGTTGGAGTAGAAAGAGAAGATCCGGATATTGAAGATAATACACATCTCAATTATGTCGTTTATCCTGGAGGAAATGAAACAACAGATTTCAATATTAAACGGAATTGTATTTATAATGTAACCATTAACATAATCTCGGATCAAGATGTGCATATACCTTCCTCTAATTGTTTTGTCGTAGTACCAGGTAATCTGCTTTCATTTGAACCTTATTATCGTGAAGAAAAAGGGGGAGGTTACAGCTTCAAAGATTATCTGGATGTAAATGACGAAACAGGGAAAAAAGTCATTAAGAAAGTGGAGATTATCTGGCAGTCAAAGGATGCTATTGGTGACAACTCTAAGGGAGACCTTGTTTGGTATAATCCAGAGACACAAAAAATCTATGTTAAAACGAATACAGAAGGCAATGCCTTAATAGCTGCTTACAACAAGGACGATGAGATTATTTGGTCATGGCATATTTGGGTAACAGACCATGACCCTGCCAATTTAAGCAATGCCGTCAGGTATACAACTTATGAGTGGGATAGTAATGGGATTTATCCTGATCGGCCTCGAACTTCCGGATTGGAAGTCATGTCTTGCAACTTAGGGGCATTGGCTAATGAGCCGGAAAACAGTCAAGACACAAAACCTTTTGGGATGTTATATCAATGGGGACGGAAAGACCCATTTCCTCCTGTATTAAAAGGAAATCCTGGAAAATATACGGTTCAAAATGTAGGAGAATATTATGATAATTCCAATGAACAAGTTGTGGGGATGACTTCGGCTGTAGACCCGACCCAGCTTTTTCATTCAATATCAGGAAATGATATGTTAAAGTTGACTGACCCTGTATATTATGCGATTCAGCATCCCACTGTTTTTATATGTGGAACAAAAGAAGTTATGAAAGGAGAACAGTATGTAGAACAGATTTCAAATTATGTTGCGGATGGGGATTGGAATCGCGAACATGATGACAAACTATGGGGAGGATTACCGCCCGTAGATGATGGTAGCATGGAAAAATACACGATTAACTCACAAAGGAATGTACATATATATGATAATTATGGATCTTCAAAAACGATTTTTGACCCTTGTCCCTATGGTTGGAGAACAGCACCTGGCGAGTTATGGTTAGGATTTACTAAAACAGGACTTAATCCCACGAATTGGGATGAGGTCAATAATTATCCGGCACCAGATTGGAATCCATCTTGGTGGGGTACTTATATTTATATGCAAAGTTGGAAAGGAGAAAACGGGAATGGTTACACTTATTTTCCTAATCAAGGAACTCGTGTAGGCGATGGATATGGCATGAGAGTTGGAAGTTGCGGGAATTACCATAATGCTACTACAGACAGTGATAACCGGGTAAATATTTTACATATTCATAATACTGCAAGACTCTTTCATATTTTTGAATTCGAATTTCCGATGTATTATGTCAAATCAGTCGCCGGCCCTATCCGCTGTGTTCGTGACCCCAATCCAGGACAATAATACTTTTGCTTATAAGAAACATTTTTATATCTATATCAATAGATAATGGGGAAGCGTCCCCACACATTTTACTTAAATTAGTAATCTCGAAGCCGGTTCGCAGGGATGCGCGCCGGCTTTTTATACTTTGCGCGGTATGAAACAGTGCATTTCCTCACCACAGAGTACCACAAAGGGACACAGAAGAATAGGTCAATAAACAATATGCTAATGTGAAAATAAATTAGCACATTGCCCTATTATTCATTGGCACATTAAAATAGAATCTGTGTGCCTCTGTGGTGAAAATATGCACAATTTCATACCGCACATGGTATCATTCTTAATTCTTCATTCTTAATTCTTCATTCTTAATTCTTCATTTACCTTCAGTTCTTCCTTCAAAAACTTAGGCGTATAACCTTTCGGACTCAGTGCCACTTCTTCGGGCGTGCCGGTAGAAAGTACCTCGCCTCCTCCCCTTCCGCCTTCGGGTCCCATATCAATGATATAATCCGCCATTTTAATGACGTCCAGGTTATGCTCAATGACAATCACCGTATTGCCCTTGTCCACCAGACGGTTCAGCACGTTCATCAGCACACGGATGTCCTCGAAGTGAAGGCCGGTGGTAGGCTCGTCAAGAATGTAGAGCGTCTTGCCTGTGTCGCGCTTGGACAGCTCCGTGGCCAGCTTCACGCGCTGGCTCTCGCCTCCGGAGAGGGTGGTGCTGGGCTGCCCCAGCTTAATGTAACCCAGGCCTACTTCCTGTATCACTTTTATCTTGTTCAATATCTGGGGGACGTTCTCGAAAAACTCCACGGCACGGTTGATGGTCACGTCGAGCACGTCGGCGATGGACTTGCCTTTGTAGCGC
>JAHLFB010000108.1 GCA_018884025.1 Candidatus Phocaeicola faecipullorum | reverse complement strand
AACTTAGAAATAAAAAATCTCCTGTTTCAGCCTTAGTTTACTCTAATGATATGGCTAAAAGCAGGAGATTTTTATACTATAACTTATAAATTATAAGTATGTCTGTCCAATTTCTCTATTTTGAGACAGCCTCTTAAAAATAATCATTTCTTATTCCCTCTTCCAATTTCGTCATCCATTCATTAAAGCGAGGGCAACGTGTACGAATATCATCTATGCTCAATGCTTCAAGAATCATTTCTCCATCAGTCGTTTTTTCATAAGGGAAAATATGCATCAATCTCTTTGAAGGTGCAGTCTCCTCCCCTCCGTTTATATCTTCCGGAGTAGGATAAGAATCCATTATATGTTGCAGCTCACGCAATGACTCTTCATCATCCACTACAATATTAAAACCATCCATATTCGTAAACATCAGAGACTCCACCTCATGCCTTTGAATATATGGTAAAAAGCAGGAAGCATCCATCACAACCGAAATCGCCTCCTTCATTTTTGTTTCCAGTTCCGCCAGTTTGAGACTATCCGTAGTATATCCCGGAAAATCCACAGGAAGCCTGAAGAAATCAAGTAAAGTAGTAATTAGTACGTTCCCTGTTGCAGCAACACGTGCCACATCATTCTTAAGATAATCAAATCCTACATTACCCCCCTTTTTATTCAGTTTTCTGTTAGTCAATATCTTTTGGGCATTCATCGGGTTGGTAAATCCTTTCAAATACAGATAAGGAATCACACACTTCTGGATAAAACTGACTTCCGTATCACCTTCCACTATAAAAACAACTCTCTTCATACCCGCTCACATTAAAGGCTGCCCGCCAATGACATTCTTTTCCCAGATTTCTCCCAAGCTATAATCCTTCAGCCATACATCCAGACTTTCAGCATCCAGCCGGTTAAACACCGTAGCATTATCCTTTCTGTCTACCACAATAATATCCTGTGGTCCAAAATTATCTACCAGATTTACCGATTGGGTAGAAATAATAATCTGTGTTTTAGCAGAAGCTTTCTTGATCAAAGCAGCCAGCTTATTTACCGCCACTGGATGCAACCCCAACTCCGGCTCATCAATAATAATCGTCTGCGGCAGATTTGGCTGTAACAACAATGTAGCCAAACAAATAAAGCGCAACGTACCGTCTGAAAGCTGATATGCGTTAAAATAAGTATCCACTGCTCCCGCCTGCTTCCATTCCAGTTGAATCAACTGTTCATTCAAGCGATTCGGCATCAGATTAAACCCATCAAAAAAAGGAGAAACCGAAGCCACCGTCTTCTCAATACGCGCAAAATGTTTAGGAAACTTCTCTTTCAAATAATATAAAAAAGCTGCTATATTCGCCCCGTTGCTTTTCAGGCTTATATTATCTTCAACGTTGCATTTTCCTTTCATTGGAGAACGGTCGCCCGTATCGTGAAAATGATAAACCTCAAATTCACGTAAAAGGCTGTTCACATAAAACGCCTGCCCGGTATAATCATTTTTGAAGGAAGACTCCTGGCGGTTCGCTTCATGCAACTGTCCGTGCCATACTCCCCCGCTGTTAAACGCTGTTTCCACACGTTCAATGAACAAAGAATCCTGCGCCTCCTTTAATTTCACAATAAAGCGATTATGGGCTTCCTGATCACGTTTGGCAAAGAACAAGTCGAAACCGATATGTTCCGTCTCTTTTTTCCCCATATACAACAAGCAGTCTGCTCCCCCCTTAGTCAGAATATAGTTTTGCAGGTTCTGCTCATATAAGTTACGTATAAGCGTAAAAATAGAGATAAAATTACTTTTTCCTATTCCATTTCCTCCGATAAGAATGTTTATAGGAAGCAACTCCACCGCCTGCTCCTTTATTGACTTATAACCCTTAACAACAATTTTGTTTATCATTCCATTGCAGATTTACATACAAAGACCATTTTGCAAAGATAAGCTTTTACGCGGATTCACCGCATTTTCTCCTGCAAGAATTGTTTGTTCCGGAAGACCCTTTATAAACTTCCATTCCCCTGTTTCTTTTCATCCCATATACCTTCATTCTCCCAATTCTCAGGGAACCCCATAGCCCGAACATCAATCAAAGGATAACGTTTCAACAACTCTTTGAATCTCGTGACAAATGAATGGTTCGGATTGATTGTATTTAGAAAATAGACAATGTTCCGAACGATGTAATCTCCATTGTCATCCAGCTTGGAGGAAAACGGTCGGAATATTTAGACTTAAATGCCGTAACAAACTCTTCATCACTACGCTGGTACTCTTCATCAATCTTTGCCAGGATTTTAGCATGACGCATTGAATTGGAAAAAAGAGAAGTGTCTGTAAACCAATAGCCATCGTATTGTGATGACAGGATATAAGCTATTTGAGTGCGTACTGCAATCTCTATTTTCTCCAGTTCCGCAATTATCAATTTACGGAGTTCACTGTCAAACTTGTAAATCGCATAGGCGGTTTCAAATGTACTGCCGGGTTTGAATATATGGTTTTGCTTGTCCGCCAACAACGGATACCAATAGCCACTTAACCGATAGTAACTGATATTCTGCAATAAATGCAAAGCCTTTGCCTCATCCTTGAAGGACAGTCCACGTTGTTTAAGTAAGGAAATTTGGTCAGCAAACGATATGAGATGCTTGGGATAAGGGACTTTCACCATAGGCATAAAAAATAAAAGGCTTACCCTGAGCGCGCTGATCTGACGGGAAGCGGGGTAAGCATGTTGTTGCGAAAATACGATAATTATCTTGATTCACAAAATAAATTCATAGATATTTCATTCTATGGCAAAGATAAGCTTTTACACGGACTCACCGCATGGCCGGACAATAATCGTTTGTTAAGAAAACTCCTTTATAAAATTCCTTTTCTCCGTCCGTATTCTTTCCAACACAAAGAAGAATTCTCTGTTTCACACTGTGGGATACAAAAACCACAGTGTGGGATATATATTTCACAGTGTGGGATACAAATCCCGCACTGTGAAACAGAGAATATGCAAGAGCATTCAGAAGAATGTGACGGGGCAAACTGAATTAATAAATCGTGCGGAGAGAATAATTGCTTGAAGTGCCTGCATGGAAGTTTTTTTGCAATACCATATAGCCACAAGAGCTGCAACTTTTTCAGGTCACAGCTCTTGTGAATATAATATGTATCGAGTTGATGTTTATATCTTGAAAAACAGAAGAAAGAATTTTAATAACGCTTACATAACAAAAAGACCGTCTCAAATTTATCTGAAACGGTCTTTTCTCTATAATAAGAATTTCATTATTCTGCTACATAAGGTTCCATCACTAAATCGCTAATATATATTTTTGACACAACCTTCTGAGTACTCTCTGATGCATTATTATTCGTATAGAATCTCAAATCAAATTTAGCATAATCGCTCGCAGATGTTTCTTTCCACCCTTTAGTTTCCACATCTTTACCTTCTGTTGGCACAGTTCCAACAGCCGTACTCTTTTGGGCTAAATTAATATAAATAATAAAATCCATCCAATTTCTATTACCTGGTGTTTTAGAAACAGTGGTTGCCGAAAAAGTCTGATTAGTAGAAGTCGCAAATGATGAACTATTATCAGCATTCCTACAGGTTATTACAAGTTTAGAAGCTCCATTTTCAGAAAGTTCTCCATCAAGTGTTGCGCTCTGACTTAATTCAGTTTTAATCTTCATCGATAACTTATAAATTTTTGTTTGAGAAACATCTAATGGTGAAGAATGAAAATATGACAATGCCGCTTTATAATAACTATTTGCTGCATTAGCATCCTCGTATTTTGATGTATATTCCAAAGAGGCATATTTCTTCCACTCAAGACTTTCATCTTCTCCTATGGAAAATTGAGCCACATCCGCATAAGTAGCAGCATTATCTAAAAATTTAGCCCAAGCATCAGAAGTCAAATCAAATGTTTTGATAACTTCCGTTAGTTCATCACCTAATGGCAATATCAATGGTATCTCATCTACTGTTGCATCACCAGTAACAGGTGTACCTTCCCCCCAATCAGTAATACCTTGTGAAGTAGTAATAGTAACCGTTACATCTTCTGCGGAAGAAGAAGACCCCAGTTCCACATTCAAGCTAATATATTTTCCTCTTTCAAATTTTACATCAGAAGCTTTGTAAGAAACTTTGTAAGTTCTTCCTTTTGATACGATAGTCATCAATGCTGTACCCTGAGCAACAGTCTGTTCCGGCACAATAGCACGGTACTTCATGGATGTGGTCAACTTATCCATAGTCACATTAGCTTTCTTTTCTCCGGGTGTCACAGTACTTGCTTCCAGATTCATTATAGCATCCGTAGTCATATTACTCAATGTAACCACTGCATCTTCAGCTGCATTCGGTCCTGAAAGAGTCACTTCTACCAAAGAAAGCGCATGAGTAAACTGCAAGTCTACATTTGCCTGTCCTGCCTCTGCAGTCAAGTTAGCCATCAAATAATCATTGGCCAGATAACCACCTGTTTCCTGATCTGCATTTACTTCTGCAGTCACAGCTGTACTAGTTGCAGACTCTGCATAAGGATAGTATGCGTAATATGTATAAACTTTATCTGCTGGAACTTTAATAGTCGCACCATTCCAGGCATTCCCATCAAATGTATATTCCAAATTAGAATAAGAATCCACTTCTTTTACAAAAACACCGACCTTATTTTCATTTTCAAAAGAAGCTTGATAAGAACCGTCTTCCATTGCAACTCTGGAAGCGGAAGTTCCCTCTATACCCATTGTAAACTTTACATCTCCACCATTGTTGGATACAAACTGTTCACCCAACTCATTGTTACATGCCGTCATGGCTGTTGCTGCAATAGCCGCAATAAAAACTTTATTTAATGTTTTCATATTATTAAGATATTATTTTTATTATTCTTGATATGGTTCCATTATCACATCGCTTACATAAATTGTTGCATTAACAGATTGGATAGCCGCCGTAGCCGCACTATTAGTATAAATTCTCAAATCACAACCTATTAAATCCTCAGGAGTGGCACCGGAAAAAACTTTACCATCTTTTCCAGTTACTGACCCTACTGTTGAACTTATTTTAGAGAAGTCTATGTAAAATGTATACTCTTGCCATGTATCAGTTGCATCAGGAGTCACAGAAACGGTTGTTGCACCGGTCTCCTGATTAAAAGAAGTTGGATTTGTACTTGCTGCAAACGACCATTTATAATGCCCATCAGCTAAATTCTTTGACTTACATGTAAACACCAAAGGAGAAATTTTACCTAGTTCATTTTCACTAGATTTTATCTTCAACGTTACCTTATAAATCGAACTTTCTTCTTCAACATATATAGGTTCTACGTGATTATAACCAATAGCAGCTACATACCAACTATTATTTACAGCCTTACCTTTACCTTTATCTGCTTCTGGATTCCAAACAGAAGTATAAGTCAATTTCGCTGCTTTTCCCCATACAGTCCCATTGTCACTCTCCAAATCAAAATATCCCGGAGTAGTAGTTTCGTTTTGTTTCAGCTGGAACCAACTCTCTTCTCCAAACTTCTGTGTATCAGTTATTACTAAAGGAAGATTATCTCCAAATGGCTGAATCAAAGGAACCTCTTCCGTCTCACCACCTTCAGGATTTTCACCTGGAGTCCATCCATCAATTGCAGCTCCACCAATTGTAACTTCAGCCCCATCTGGTAGTGCATTTAATTTTTTTACAGTGATCTGCAACAACTTACCACGTTCATATTTTACATCTGCATCAAAAGTTACATTAAACGTTTTACCATCTGCTACGATTGTCAGCAATTTACTACCAGCTTTGATTGTCTGTTCCGGTACCACAGCACGATAAGTCAAGGTTTCTGCGGCTTTTTTCATCGCTACACCTACAGACGCACCACTAGCAGCAGTAACGGATCCATCTTTCGCATTCACTGATGTAACAGGTAAAATACTCTGGAGAGTAACTGTTGCATTGGCATCACTCGTAGTACCTTCCATTAATGAGACCTGTACCATGGCCATAGCATGCGCAAAGTTCAATGAAATGTTTGTTGCTCCAGCAGCAGCCTCTGTATTACGGGCTGACAGCATATCATTTTTACCAAATCCAGCAGTCTGGTCTGCACTTACCGTATCTTTAATTGACGCAGGATCAGTTACAGATGCATCATAAGGATAATAAGCATAATAGCTTAACTTTACACCATCCTGTGCTGCAATGGCATTTTCCGATGTCCACCCAGAACCATTATAAGTATATTTCACATTCGAAGAAACCAGTTTTTCTCCATCATAAGCAAAAATACCAATCTCATCATTTGGTTCAAAACTAGTAACCAACGTTCCATCCGCAATAGCAGTACGTGACAAATTTTCCACGCCAATACTAAACTTCACATTTTGTCCGTTCTTGCCATTCTCAGCCAGCTGCTCTTCTATTTCATTCGAACAAGCAGTTATCATTAATGCACCAGTAAGGGCAAATATCAAGCTTTTGAAATACATTTTCATAAAGTTATATTATTAAGGTTATTATTATTCCGGTTGTTCATTTCCTTCCACTCCAATTTCATCCCCAGTTTCCCAGTCTTCCACCGTAATCGGATAGCTGGTTACTTTCACGGTCGGAACGAAGTTCACATCAATTTTTATCTCAAATTTTGTATTGATAGCGCTAGGTATCGTAGCTATGTAATCCGTCACTTTCACCTCGATGGGGTCTGCAATCTGTGTGTTGTTTTCATCCAACAAAGTAATCACAATGACAGGCGTTACAGTAGCTGCCGGTGTTTCAGTTGCACCTTCCCCTTCGTTTCCGTCTTGTTCTTGTGACTGAACCGGGAACAGCATAGCTCTAAACTTATTACTTGCAGTAGCTGTAGCCCTGGAACGTCCCGCAGTACTTGCGTCCGCCAATATCAGCGTACCAGTTTCCGATTCTGTCAACGTTCCGTTCAACACATTCAGACTACCTTTCAAGGCCGTATTTTTAACTTCTACCTTCATGCTAAAATAGGATACTTCCGGAGTAATGTCTGCAGAAACCATAGCAAACACATGCTTCAGTTTAAAAGCAGCCTCACGGTTATCTTTGTTCAACCCGTTCACTCTGTCAAACTGAAGATTAAAAGCCAATTCCTGCTCCGTAGTCAAATCTACGTTTAATTGGTTATCGGTGACTTCAGCCATACGCGGATAATATGCAGCTAAGTCCCTTTTATCTCCATTGGAAGGAAACACAGGAACAGAGTCGCTTTGGTTAGCTGTAAAATAACTTCCGATACCCCCTGAATTAAAACCGACATTAAAATAGGGTTCCACAAGATTGTCTGTACCCTCTTCCAACATAGAAACGCCGATGTTCTCCCCTTTCGCATAAAGCTGCGCAGCCTTATCAGCTTCAAAGCCCACATTCTGAGCCGTCACCACCAACGGATAGGCATTATCGTATACAGCCGTAGCTCCTTCATCTTTGCCACATGCTGCCAACAAGAACGCCAGAGGCAATGCCCAGAGGTAATGTTTTTTGTTGATCATGCTATTAATGAATTTATTTAGGTTATTATTTATTATTTTCAAAGGTTTTTCATCAAAATCCGTGTCTTTCACACCATTAGTCATTTGTATCTTTACAAAAATACGAAATTTACCTTATAGAAACTATACTTTTTTTGTCTCAAAAATGTGCTATTTTTGTACAAAAAAGAATCGGTACAATAACTCCTATAAGTTCATTGTACCGATTCAGATTATTCCATCAAGGAACTCGTTATTTTTTGATCAATTCGATTCGCATAAAGCGGATATTGTTTTCACTCTCATTCTGTATATCTTCACCAAAGAATCCCAGACGACTGAATGTTCCTGTGCTGTTTACAGACAATTCTATTGTCTTTACTCCTTTCTTATCAAACGAAATTGTACCTATGTCACTCCATGTCTCCGGATAAGAATTTTGTCGCACATTCGCAATTTCACCATCTTTCTTCATTTCCACATTCTTAAACGAACGTCCATCTACCTCCAATGAAATTCGGGCACCCTTTGCAAATGAACGTCTCCAATGACGACTCGTAAAAATCCGAATCAGATAATCACCCGGTTCGTCAATTTCACATTTCAATTTCAGTTTTCCGGTTTCACTATTAAAATTCTGTGTATTTCCTCCTTCGGCAATGCTCAATACACCTTTCTTTCCGGGAATAATCCGCCCTGTAGCCACAGGCAAGCTCACTACATTTTCATTCATGTAATTAGTTTGATCGAAACGGGCAGGCTGCTGACAAACCAGTTTCAACACCGGAACACGGGCATAATCCAAATTAGCCGGTATATTCAGTTGGAACTGCTCACCATCTGCATAAGTCAAATTCTGATTCGATGCCAGAACGCACGCCTGTTCCACAGGAGACAATAACCCCTTCAATACTATTTTCCGGTCAGCCGGTTCACGCAACAAATGCAAATACAGACAATTTTCCTTACGAGTTACATATCCCCACGGGAAATTATCATTAAAAGGATTTCCAGAAGCGCCATAAATAGATTCAGAATTAACTTTCATCCAGTCTCCTATGAAATTCATAATATCCACACTGGGCTGAGGAACCGTTCCATCTGCTTTAGGACCAATGTTCACCATATAATTCACTCCACGGCTGACACATTCAATCAAGGAGCAAAGAATATCTTTCGGGCTCTTCCAGGCATGATCGTTTTTCTTGTAGCCCCAGGTATGATTCATCGTTGCTACCATTTCCAAGTCCATATCAGCACGATATGCAGGCATTTCATTATCGCCTAATGGTCCATAATCGCCTAAATTATATCCCACACGACCATTAATGATGCAATGAGGCTGCAATTCACGAACCACGTCCACAAAAGCCTGGCTTTGTTCTTTGGTTAAATCAAAAGGAGTATCATACCACAACAAATCAATTTTCCCATAACGCGTAAGCAATTCACGCATTTGCGGTAAAGCCTTTTCCTGAATATACCGGTCCAAATTCGGTTTCACTTCCGACTTCGGCTTGCCGTAATGTCCATCATATTCATTCTGCATCACAGCTGCATCCTCTTCCCGCCAATCCTGACGATGAGAATAATAAAATCCAACTTTCATGCCATATTTATGACAAGCTTCCACCAGTTCTTTCAAAGGATCTCCTTTATAGGGTGTACGTTCTATATCAAAATCCGAAACACTACTTGGGTATAAACAAAAACCTTCGTGATGTTTGGTAGTAAAGACAAGATATTTCACCCCTGCATTCTTTGCCATTTTTACCCATTCCTCCGGATTGTATTTATCAAGCGTAAAACCGGAAGCCAATTTCTCATATTCACTGTTGGGCACTTTTGCAAAGTTCTGAATCCACTCACCGATTCCATCTACCGGTTTCCCGTTCCATTCACCGGCAGCTACAGAGTACAGCCCCCAATGAATAAACATCCCGAAACGAGCCTCACGCCACCAGTCCATATCCGCAGATTGTCTGGCATAACCCAATACTGAAATCCAACCCAATAAAAAGATACTTAATGCCTTTCTAAAATTCATAGTAACTATTTTTCCAATTAACTTATCCGGTTATTTCTAACCGGATATTAATCACTTTATTTCTGTTTTGTTAGTTTCATATACACAGGAAGTCCGTTTCGCAACAAACAAGACACTTCCGTATTTCCATTCTCCATTGTCTTTAAGAACACACCAGGCACATTTCCATCCATCTGCCAGATACCTTTCAGTTCAATAAAGGCAGGGGTAGGAATTTCTTTCCAGTTCTTCTTGTCCAGCAGTTTAGGACGTAGGTTCGGATTGGCCATACCCAACGACAGACTACCATCCGTATTCTTTTGTTCTATCAGTAACAGTTCCGTAGCTGAAGAAACTACCTCACCGGCTGTCAATCCCTTCGCAGGAGTAAAGAATGAATAAGCCAGCACATTCTTCGGTGCATATTTAATGATGTGCAAGGAATCCTGCATTTCCACTACCGAAAATAATTCTCCTTTTGTCTGACGGTCGGCCACATCCTTCATCTTAGCTTCATCCGCTGCCGGAACTACTACAAAAGAATAGGACTTTTTCTCCGGTTTCACCCCGTGGTTCATATACGCTTTTGCCACCACTTCTTTAGCCGGTTTACCAGCCATACCTACAGAAGAAGGCGTTTCCTGTTCGTCATAAATCACCGTAAGTTCATCGTGACCTGCCGGAACAAAGAAGCCGGTTGAAACAGGATTAATCATCGTCACAGGTTCTGAAGAAGCATAATTCTGGCGATTTCCCTTCGTTACCTCCTGTCCGTTCACTGTCAACTTATTGTACTGCTTACTTACTACCGACTGGAATAAGTTCGTAGCCGTAATCATATTGTCTGCATAATCACCCTTTGCAGAAATACCATTCCCAATGCTGAACAACATACCGTCAATAGCCAACACCGACTTACAGAAAGTCAAATTGGTAGGAGTAAATCGCTGGCTTCCCCAACGGTCATCCTGATCAAAAGC
>JAHLFB010000107.1 GCA_018884025.1 Candidatus Phocaeicola faecipullorum | reverse complement strand
CCATTTCACACCTCCCTGAATGAAAAATGCTATGAAACCTATTACAGCTCCCATTATTATCATAGGGTGAAGTCGGATAAGCCTTCGCTTGAAAAAATTCTTCAGCGTCATATTCTTTTTCCATCTGTCATCGTATGCATATCCGATAACAAATCCAGAAAGAATAAAGAAGAAATCTACTGCCAGATAACCATGGTTAATTGTAGTAATGAGTGTTCCTCCTCCGGCAAAAGAGAATCCCTCGAAAATATGATAAAACACTACAAGCAGAGCTGCTACTCCCCTCAGTCCGTCAAGGAGTTCATAATGAGGCTTGGAATCGGAAAATGCGGCTGATGAAATATTTCCTGTCATGTTGATAATAATATTAAATGCTACTGTAAATATGCGCAAATATACACAGTATCATCCAATAAAAATTTGTCCTAAATCAAATTATGGTTTTTCGTTTCTCAATCTGCTGAGTGTAGAAAGAGTTATCCCCAGATACGATGCTATATATGTCAGATTAACCCTTTTACATACTTCGGGAAATTGCTTACGAAACTCCTCATAACGTTCTTTTGCCGGAAGAGCCAGTCGCTCCTTATGGCTTCGGTGCAATCTTCTGTACTCATTCTGATGTATTATCCTTCCCCAATTGCACAGTTCAAGATTTGTTTCCATAAGCCTTTTAAGATCACATATATTTATTCTGTATGCTTCCACATCCTCCAGCGTCTCAACATATTCCTCACTCTTTCTGTTATAATAAAGTTCATCCATACTGAAAACCATACAGCCTTCCGCACCAAAAGATGTTGTATATTCCTCCCCATCGACGATCCAATATGCCCTCAACATACCTTTCTCTATGAAATAGGCATACTTACAATATAAGCCCCCCTTAATAAGCTGATATTTTTTCGGAAAACGGCAAGGCGTTAAATATGATTCCAGTTCCTGAATTGTCTGATCTGACACCGGATAATGCTTTCTGATGGTTTCTATAATATTTTTCATTGTAGAAGTTCTAAAATAACAAATGATGTAATATATCCATCCGTGGTTAAAGTTACGCAGAATTATCTTATGGAGAATACTTTTTACTTATCAATTTATATCACAACAAAAAAAGTACAAACATTATTTGTTACATTTAGTCTTCATAACTTTGAGGATTTTTTGCTTTATATTCATTTTTTAATATACATTTCTTTCATGTCAGTAAAAGATTTATCATATTTTTTGTAAGTTCGCAGCCAATTTGGAATATAACTTGATTTATTTAAACAAATAAAAGACAATTCTATTATGAAAAAAACAGCATTATTCGTCAGTGCATTACTCATCTGCGGAATGGCTAATGCACAGTATTTCTGCACAAAGAACGGTACGGAACTGCATTACGTAAACTATGACGAAGCTGGCCAGAGTATTTCTAATGTAACTACCACCGTAAAGAACGTTACAAATGAAGACGGTAAGACTCTTGCTGATTATTACAGCAAGACAGTGACAACCAAGACTAAAAACAACACTTCCTATTCACTGACGCAATGGAGCTACGACGGAAATAATACCGTTTGTACAGAAGACCTGATGTACGAACTTTATATAGCTTCAGACTCCGACCCTGATAAGTACGGTCCTACAGCTAAAGCGGCTCTGCAGGAAGACAGAAAGTTTGATGGAGACAACTCTTTCACATTGTCTGATAATGCCAAAGCCGGTGAATCTATGCCGGATCGTTCATATAAACTTATTCTCAATATGCTGAAAAATGAAATCAATATTTCCGGAGCTGCATACATGGGTAATGAAACAGTAAGCACTACAGCAGGTAAATTCGACTGTATTAAAATATCGTATCTGAAACGTACTAAGATTGTATTGAAGACTACGACCTTGAGAATCACTGAATGGTATGCAAAAGGTGTAGGACTCGTAAAATCTGAGGCTTACGACACAAAAGGTAAATCATACGGAAAGACTTTGCTGACCAAGATTGTAAAATAAGACTCAAAAGAAGCATAGACTAATAATATTCTAATATATATGATGGTAGCACTCTCAACTAGGGTGCTACCTTTGTTTTTAGCCAACTTATCTCTTTGCAAAACATTTTCAAATACTACTGGAATACCATTAAATAGCATTTAAATGCCATTTAAACGGTATTTACTATTGGCAGATTTGTAAAAAACGAAAAACAAATAATAAAGATGCAGAAGATGTTTTGTAATTATTACAAGTTTCCCTAACTTTGATAAAAATATCAGACTTTATATCCATTTGCAAAAACATCTGTATATGAAATTCAGGATTATCATACTATCCGCATTTTGTCTTCTCTCGGCAGGCATATATGCACAGGAAGACAACTCAAAGTTGAGAAAGGACAGCCTGAGAGCCATAACTGATGAAAGTCTCGGCATCCCGGAAATGTCACCTGTAAATAATGGTATGAAAAAGCCTGAAGTAAAGGCTGAAACGGAAATACAACAGATGGAAATACAGGAAATAAAGTTGCGCCGCCCGTTCTACATGCCTTACTATACAAACCCCTCTCCTATGTTCTACGGTGATTACAGTACCGGCGGAATGATGGCTCCCAATCTGTATGGTTACGGTTCACAATCAACGCTGCCCGGGATTGGAAGAATAGACGAAGCGTCACTGATGTACCAATACAATATAAATGATTATTGGGAAATACAGGCAGGACTGAATGCTACCAAGTTTAATTTCCCGTTCAGTACCGGTCAGTCTTTCGGAACATCAGGAGCTGTAATTTACAGGCCGAATGAGAGACTGAGTTTCAGGGCTTTCGGTTCATATGCTCCGGCCAGTGCATACGGATTTCAAATGAGCAGTTTCGGAGGAACCATAGGCTATGAGTTCAACGATAGATGGGGAATGGAAGTCGGTGCAGAAAGGATATATGACCCTATGAGAGGAAGATGGGACACACGCCCTATTGCAATACCTTATTACAAATTTAATAAGACCAAAATAGGACTGGACGTCGGAGGTATTCTTTATGAGATAATAAGAAGCGCAAAATTTAAAAATCAGGGCGGCAACCCTACAATAATGCCGGGAAGATAAAGAATATAATGCAAATGCAGATATAATAATTAATTTACAAACAACTAAAAAGACAAGATTATGCTAAGATTAAATGTATTTATCCAAGTATCGGAAGAAAACAAGGCAGAAGTGGAAAAAACAGCTAAAGAACTGGTAGCAGCATCATTGAAAGATAAAGGATGCATTGCATACGATTTCTTCAAGAGCGCAACACGCGAAGATGTTTATATGATTTGTGAAACATGGACCGACGAGGCCTCTCTGAAAGCTCATTCAGAAAGTGCACACTTCACTACGCTGGTTCCTAAGATTGAGAGCCTTGCAGCTATGAAACTTGAAAAATTCCAATTCTAAAACAATAACTGACAACGGCGATATTATCTTTTAAAACGGATAATATCGTCTTTTTTTCATAAAAATATGCAGTTCGACAACAAGGTATGTATAGTAACCGGAGGTAATGCCGGTATAGGAAGATGTATTGCTGAGAGTTTCAGTAAAGAAGGTGCCAGAGTATATGTTATAGACAGAGACATTTACCACGATACTGACAAAAATATCTTCTGCTACAAAGGGGATATTTCAGAGAAAGAAGTACTGGAAAGTTTTGCCGCATGGGTATTGTCAAAAGAAGAGAAAGTTGACTTCCTTATAAACAATGCATGTATGATGAACGGCGGTATATTAAGCGGATGCTCATACGAGGATTTCATGTATGTACAGAAAGTCGGTGTGGCTGCCCCTTACTGGCTGACTGTATTATTCAAGGAACATTTCTCCAAAGGTGCGTCCATCGTCAACATATCTTCAAGCAGGGCATTCCAGTCGCAAGCCGATACAGAAAGCTATACGGCGGCCAAGGGCGGTATAGCAGCACTTACTCATGCTCTCGCTGTAAGCCTCAGCGGTATGGCAAGAGTAAATTCCATTGCTCCGGGATGGATTGAGACCGCACGTTTCCACAAGGATACAGAAGTTCCTAATTACTCGGAAGCCGACATCATGCAACATCCTTCACAGCGCATAGGCGAGCCTGAAGATATTGCCAGAGCTATTATGTTCCTGTGCGATGATAAGAACAGCTTCATCAACGGAACAAACCTCACGATAGACGGAGGAATGGGCAGACTGATGGTATATCATAATGATAATGGTTGGAAAATGGAACTTTAATACAGCCGCCGGATAACATTATCTATATGACTATTCGGATTAAGAGGTATCTGGTCGGAAAGTAAAAGACTTTTTACCATGTGGAGTGTTCCTTGCTTATACTTTTGAAAGTGCTCTGAAGCTATATGCTGTTCATAAGCGGCTTTACTTGCATAGGTTTCAAGAATGGTAACCTTGCAAGGATTATCTTTTTCACCCACAGCATACATAGTCAACACCCCTGGTTCAGTAAGCAAGGAAATCTCCCCTACTTCTACAGCATATTTAATATATTCATCAAGGAATTCCGGATATACCTCTATTTTCGATAGACGGACTATGCCGTCTGCCTCCATCGGCAATTTGTGACATATAATTTGTTTTTCCATATAATAAGAATCACATATATTTATACTCTTCTCCTGTGCTTCGGATTTTACACTCAGAAGCATAAATAAAGGAAACAACAAACGACAAAATAATATCTTCATTTTTTAACTTTTAAATCATTTAAAAAATACCGATTATTATACGATAACTAAAAAATGCCGAAGCCTTGCATCGTCATTATTTATCTATCTGACTTTCAGTAAACGGATCTGCACGATGTCCCATAAGGTCTATCTTTGCATATTCACGATCAAACTCCTCAACTTCCCATGCTGCCAGACGCACTGTTCCAGCTCCAAGTAAATCATCCAGGTGTTGAGGGTTTGTTGTACCGGGTATCGGAACTATCCAAGATTTACGCGACAACATCCACGCAAGGGCAAATTGTGCCGGAGTCATATTCTTTCGCATAGCCCACTTACGTATCAGCTCCACTAGTGGCATATTATGTTTTAAAGCTTCGGGAGTGAACTGCGGTAAATTCCATCTACGGTCTCCTTTATGAAAAGTGCTGTTTTCGTTTATCACACCAGTTAGAAACGCCCGTCCCAACGGACAGTATGGCACAAAACCAATACCCAACTCTTCAAGTGTAGGAAATATCTTAGTTTCAGGCTCACGCCACCAGATAGCATATTCACTCTGAACTGCTGATAACGGACAAACAGCATGAGCCTTTCTGATAGATCTGGCACTGGCTTCAGACAAGCCCCAATTTAAAACTTTCCCTTCTTGCATTAAATCTTTAACCACTCCTGCAACTTCTTCCATAGGAACTTCAGGATCAACACGATGTTGGTACAACAAATCAATATAATCAGTACGCAAACGCTTTAACGAGCCCTCCACAGCTCTGCGAATATGCTCCGGCCTACTGTTTAAAGCTGTCGGTTTACCTTCTTCAACTCCGAAACCAAATTTCGTCCCAATTTTCACTTTGTCACGAAAAGGAGCTAAAGCCTCGCCCACCCATGTCTCACTGGTATATGGCCCATAAACCTCTGCCGTATCAAAGAACGTTACTCCCATATCATAAGCATGGCGGATAAGAGATATCATATCTTTCTTTTCATACTTACCCCCATAATAACCAACCATTGGCAGACATCCTAGACCTATTGCAGATACTTCCATCCCTCCGAGTTTTCTATGTTCTATACTTCCGGAAGATACTTCATTTATATCTTTATCTACATTCTCAGACTCAGAAGTACCATCGGCTATCACCTTAGATATGCCAGTCAAAGAACCTGCGGTAGATAATACTGCCACAGATGATAGTTTCAAAAAATTTCTTCTGTCCATATTCTATAAACCATTATTAATTACTATTATCAAAACCTGTCAAACCACGTAATATTTCTATTTCGTTATCTTCTAGTTGTAGTTCACATTCCACATTATCTGTATCTGTTATAATTCCATTCTGCGTCAGAAAAAGCTGCAAAAGTGTTTGTGGATTAATGTGATAACGGTCTGCAATAAAACAAACGACCTCGTCTTCAAATAATTGGGGAGAAATGATAATTTGCCTATCCATTTTTCATTGTTTTTTGATATCACAAAGTTACTTGCCCCAGATAACAGTAAAGTAACAATAAGTGGGACATTTGTATCATTTTTACTGATAATACCACTATTGAGTTTTAAGATTAAGTGAAAAGTTTTATTTTTGCCGTGACATGGATAAAAGCATAGTACAATGAGCAAAATTCTGAAAGTAAAAAATGTAAACGATTATTGTAACTGGCTTGGTTATGAAAGCCAACACCAACAGGTTTGTGTAATTGACTACAAGGAAGTTTCCCCTATACGTCATTGTCTGGCCAACTACAGTGTTTACGGAATATTCTTTCACGATGAAGCAGAAATAGACTTGACATACGGGTGTGGCAAGTATGACTACAAGAAAGGTACTGTAATTTGTGTCGCTCCGGGGCAGATTGGAGGAAAGGAAGACAACGGTGAGCAGGTTATGCTGACCGGATGGGCACTGCTTTTCCACCCTGATATACTACAAGGAACAGCACTGGAAAAGACTATAAAGAACTATACATTTTTCGATTACCGAATAAACGAGGCTCTACATATGTCAGAAGAGGAACATGACATTTTGGTGTCATTAATGCACCAAATAAGAGATGAGCTATCAAAAAGACACGATGAACAACAGAATGCAATTATAGTGGGCTACATAGAATTGATGCTGAATTTCTGCCAACGTTTCTACAATCGCCAGTTCCTGACCAGAAAGCTTGAAAATTCAGATATACTGATGCGATTCAATTCCCTGTTACAGGATTATTATGAAAAAGGAATACAGTTTACACTCGGATTACCCACTGTGCAGTATTGTGCAAATGAATTATGTATGTCGTCAAACTACTTTGGAGACCTTATAAAAAAGACTACAGGCGATACCGCCGGCAACCATATCAGGCAGTACATTATTCAACGTGCCAAGAATGAACTTATAAGCGGGGCAACTGCATCACAAGTAGCATATAATCTTGGATTTGACTATCCGCAACACCTTAGCAGATTATTCAAAAAATGTTGCGGATGTTCCCCGACAGAGTATGTAAAACAGAAAAGGAATGACATTTAGCACTTAATCATGCCCATCACTCTCTGTAATCAGAAGGCTTTATACCTGAATATTGTTGTACATAACGGCTGAAATAGGCCATAGATGAAAACCCGAACATATCTGATATCTGTACTAGCGAAAGAGATTTATCGCGAAGCAGACGAGTTATATCAAGTATGGTATAATTATTGATCCAATAATTAGCTCCGTATCCGCTAACCTTCTTTGAAACTTCGGACAGGTATTTTGATGTGACACAAAGGCAATCCGCATAATATGTCACCTCTCTGTGCTCACGGTATGCTCCGTCCTCCAGCATCTTCAGGAATCTATTCATAATGGATGCATTTTGTATTGTAATATCACTCTCTCCATAAATACGGGCATGGAAATCAAAGAAATCGAGAATTGCCATCCGCATCGCATTAATAACCGTCTCACGATAAAAACGATGACTTGTGTCGTTTATCCTTTGTTCAAGCAGTTCAAAATCACGAAGGCATATATCCTGTTGCTCACGATTTAAGTGCATCACAGGATTCAGAAACAAAGCTAACTGTCCTTTGGTTCCATAATTGCTCTGCGGAGTGCATAGAGTCACAAATTCCGGTTTTACATAAATAATTCTGCATCGGAAATCATCTGATGCTTCTATCCTTTCTATCATTTTACGCTTGCGTATTATGGACAGATCGCCTGCATGCAATTCAAAATTCTGCCTATTGAAACGGTACTTACATGTTCCTCCCAAACAAAACATATGGGCAAGATACTCCTCGTCCGAATCTGTTTTTATTTCTCCAAGTCTATGGGCTACGAATATTTCTTTATTTTCTTCCATATAAATGTCCTCCAATTACTAGCAAGAACTGTAAAAATGGTAATTATATCCGTATTTTTTGTTTTAGTCCTATATTACCATGTATCTATCTTTGCACAAAGAACAAAATTATCAAAATAAATTAAAACAATAAGTATGAAAACAGTAAGATTAAACAATGGTGTCGAAATGCCACAAATTGGTTACGGAGTATATCAGGTTTCTCCTTCAGAATGTGAACGTTGTGTGAGCAACGCTTTGGAATGTGGTTACCGTATGATTGATACGGCACAAGCATACCATAACGAAGAAGGTGTAGGAAAAGCTGTTAAAAACAGCGGAATAAAACGAAATGAAATTTTCATTGTAAGCAAAGTATGGATATCAAATTACGGTTACGAGAATGCACGCAAATCAATAGACGAGAGTTTGAAGAAACTACAAACAGATTATATTGATTTGATGCTACTGCATCAGCCGTTTTGTGACCGCTACGGAGCATACCGCGCACTTGAAGAAGCATACAAAGAAGGTAAACTCAGAGCTATCGGTGTAAGTAATTTCTATCCTGACCACTTTATAGATATAGCCAGTAACATGGAAATAATACCGGCTGTGAATCAGGTGGAGACGCATGTCTTCGACCAACAAATTGAAGCACAGAAAATCATGGAGGAATTCGGTACTAGAATCATGTCATGGGGACCGCTTGCTGAAGGACGCAACAATTTCTTCAATAATACGATATTAGCCAATATTGGAGCAAAGTATGGAAAAAGCATTGCACAGGTGGCATTAAGATGGCTAATACAACGTGGAGTTATCATCATACCTAAATCTACCCATATCGAACGTATGAAAGAAAATATTGACATTTTCGATTTTTCACTGTCACAGGAAGATATGGAAAATATAGCCGGACTGGACACAGGAAAAAGTCTTTTCTTCGACCATCATGACGCCGATACCGTACGCATGTTCATGGGATGGAGATAACAGGAAAATACAAATATCTGTAATTTGGGTAAATAATGCAGTAATAGATATACGTATTTATACTATTTGTGTGATAACTTTGTTGCAACAAAACAAATTTAAAAAATATAGAGACATAATTTATAGAAACTGAACAGAATATTTTATGAAAACAATAACTCCAAATATAAAAAGATATATATTTTACATTGCATTATTTACCCCACTCGGTCTGTCGGCACAAAGCATAATAGACTCCACACGGGTTTATAACATCAATGAAGTGGTAGTGACAGGAAGCCGTAGCGAAACTGATGTACGCCACCTGTCGCAGACGGTATCTGTAGTAGGTCGTGACCGTATAGAAAGCGCCATGCAGCCCTCACTACTGCCTGTACTTACCGAACAGGTTCCGGGACTTTTCGTTACATCACGTGGCATTATGGGATACGGAGTGTCAAACGGCGCTGCGGGAGGTATATCATTACGTGGTTTGAGTGGTGGCTCAGGACGACTGATGGTGATGATTGACGGCCATCCTCAGTACGCAGGTATCTTCGGTCATCCGATAGCCGATGCCTATCAGTCATTCCTGGCTGAACGTGTAGAGGTACTGAGAGGGCCGGCTTCTGTTCTGTACGGTTCTAATGCTATGGGTGGCGTAGTGAATATCGTTACACGCAAAATGCAGGAAGACGGAGTAAACACAAATCTGCATGCAGGTTATGGCTCATACAACACACTGGAAACAGAACTTACTAACCGCATCCGCAAAGGACGTTTTTCCAGTGTAATTTCTGGCTCTTACAACCGTACTGACGGACATCGTGCTGATATGAATTTCGAGCAATATGGAGGATATGCGAAATTAGGCTATGAAATGACTGACAACTGGAATCTTAGAGGAGATGTCAACGTAACTCATTTCAACGCTTCATATCCAGGGCCTGTGAGTACTCCCCTATTAGATGGAGATCAGAGAATTACACGCGGGATGACTTCATTTGCAATAGAAAACAAATACGACAAGACTTCAGGAGCAGTAAGTTTCTTTTACAACTGGGGGGATCACTGGATCAATGACGGTTATACTCCATCAGAAGGAGAAGGGCCACAGGACGATCGTTTCCTGTCATTCGATAAAATGATGGGTATATCTCTTTATCAAAGTATGCAGTTCTTCAAAGGCAACCGCATCACTGCCGGATTCGACTGGTTCAACTACGGAGGCCATGCATGGAATGAGTATGTAAGCGGTGAAAAGGTCGGTACCACATCTGATCTGGTTGACAAGCAGGAAAATGAATTTGCAGGATACATTGATGTTCGTCAGGATATAAATTCCTTTATCACACTGAATGCAGGAATCCGTGCCGATCATCACTCACGCATAGGAACAGAATGGGTTCCACAGGCCGGATTGGCTTTCCATATGCCTCATGCCATGGAACTGAAAACATCCGCGTCAAAGGGTTTCCGCTATCCTATCCTCAGAGAAATGTATATGTTCCCACCACAAAATCCTGATTTAAAACCTGAGTCTATGTGGACTTACGAACTTGCATTCTCACAGCGACTTATGAACGGACGATTAAGCTATGGTATAAATATCTTTTACATAGACGGCAAGAACCTGATTATGACACTTCCTAATCCAAACGGCAGTGGAATGCTGAACCAGAACTCAGGCGAGATAGACAATACAGGTATCGAACTACAGGCAGCCTACCGCATAAACAGACAATGGTCTGTTGACGGAAATTACAGTTATCTGCACATGAAAGAGCCTGTGATTGCCGCACCGGAACATAAGCTTTATGGAGGAGTAAACTTTTCACATGGTCGCTGGAATGTATCAACAGGCATACAATACATAGCCGGACTATATACACAAACAGAACCCGTAAAAACAGAAGATTTCGTATTGTGGAATTTAAGAGCTTCGTTCCGCACTACAAAATGGCTGGACATATGGGTGCGTGGAGAAAACCTGCTGGCACAAAAATATGAAATCAATGCCGGCTACCCTATGCCTAAAGCAACAGTTATGGGTGGTGTGAATATCAATTTCTAAACAATCTACAAATACTTAAAGATATGAAAAAGATTTTTCTAACAATTATTTTGGCTATTGCTTTCGTAGCACCAAGTTGCGGACATTCGCAAAAAGTGAATGAATCAGCCAATACCGAAACAGCTGATGTCCCTAAAGTCTATTGGTACAAGAATATCTCATCGGAGAATCTGATTAAAATTTATGAAAAATTAGGACGTGAAGCCAAAGGGAAAGTAGCTGTAAAGCTTTCCACTGGAGAGCCAGGCGGTCATAATTTTCTACAGCCTGAACTTATAAAAGGACTGGTGCAGAAAGTTAATGGAACAATTGTAGAATGCAATACTGCATATGGCGGCGGACGTTCAAACACAGAAAGTCATCTGAAAGCAGCTGCCGACCATGGGTTCACAGCAATTGCCAATGTTGATATCATGGATGCCGAAGGAGAAACAGAACTTCCTGTAAAAAGCGGAAAACATCTCACAAAAGATATTGTCGGCAAGAACTTTCTCAATTATAATTTCACAATAATCCCCTCTCACTTCAAAGGACATGCCATGGGAGGATTCGGTGGTGCAATCAAGAACATGTCAATAGGAATAGCTTCATCCAATGGTAAAAGATTAATACATTCTGCCGGAGAAAGTACCACAAGCTGGGGAAATCCGAAACAGGATGATTTTCTGGAATCCATGGCCGAAGCAGCAAAGGCAGTGGCAGATCATTGCGGAGAAAATATACTCTACATAAGTGTAGCCAACAATCTTTCTGTTGACTGCGACTGCGATTCTTCACCGGAAGATCCTAAAATGGGTGATATAGGTATTCTGGCATCTCTCGACCCTGTAGCATTAGACCGTGCATGTACAGATCTGGTACGTTCCTCAAAAGACCATGGTAAAATACACTTGATTGAACGTATTGATTCACGTCATGGCATGCATACTTTGGATCATGCTGAATCACTTGGAATGGGGAGTCAGAAATATGAATTAATTGAACTTGATTGATAAATCATACATATAATTTTATTCATTACAAAAACCCGTATCAAATGAAAACTAATTTTCTATTACTGATTACATTATCATTTTTAATTTTTCCGAATATGGCTAAATCACAGGTAAAAGTCCAGCAAACTGCAGGACATGATGTATTAGGAGAATTTGCTCCGGAATTCGCACATTTGAACGACAATATCCTTTTTGGTGAAGTATGGAGCCGTAATGACTTGCTTTCCATGCGCGACCGCTCAATCGTTACCGTTGTTGCACTTATGTCACAAGGTCTTACAGACTCATCATTCAGACACCATCTTGAATTCGCAAAAAAGAACGGAGTAACAAAAACTGAAATAGCAGAAATACTTACTCATGCAGCATTCTATGCAGGCTGGCCTAAAGCATGGGCTGCATTCCGTATGGCAAAAGAAGTATGGGCTGAGGACAGTATAGCAAGCACATCACTTGACGCATACGCACAGACAATTATTTTCCCTATAGGCAAACCTAACGACGCATATGCAAAATATTTCGTAGGTCAAAGCTATCTGGCTCCTATTGTTACTGAAGGAGTTCCCGTTGCCAATGTAACATTCGAACCAGGCTGCCGTAATAACTGGCACATCCATAAAGCCAATAAAGGCGGAGGACAGACTCTTATCTGCGTAGGCGGACGTGGTTACTATCAGGAATGGGGTAAAGAACCTATAGAAATGAATCCGGGCGACGTTATATACATTCCAACCGGAGTAAAGCACTGGCATGGAGCCGCTCCTGACAGCTGGTTCTCACATCTTGCTATGGAAATTCCGGGAGAAGGAAGCAGTAACGAATGGCTGGAACCGGTTAATGACGAAGATTATTCAAAACTGAAATAACATGAAAACTTTAATACTGATAATTATGAGTCTTTTTTGCTTGAACAGCCAATCAAACGCACAGCAAAAGAAGGATAATGCGGAAGCTAAAATCCTTGTGGCATATTTTTCATGTACGGGAAACACCGAAAGCGTTGCCAAATCAATTTCAAAAGCTACCGGTGGAACACTGTATAGAATTACTCCAAAGAAAGCATACTCTTCTGCCGATCTTAACTGGAGAAACAAAAACAGCAGAAGTTCAATAGAAATGAATGACGAGAATTCACGACCTGAACTTGGTGGTGAAACTGTTAATATGAATGACTACGACACTGTATTTATAGGCTACCCTATCTGGTGGGATTTATGTCCGCGTCCGGTAAATACATTCATTGAGAAGTATAATCTTTCCGGCAAGACGGTTATTCCTTTTGCTACATCAGGCGGAAGCTCCATCAACAACAGTGTGAAACAGCTGAAGAAGCTGTATCCTGATGTGAAATGGAAAGAAGGCCGCTTGTTTAACAGAGGAAGCAAGCAAGCTGAAGAATGGGCTAAACAGATTATCACAAAATGATATATCCATGATATAGATTTAGGACTGACTTTCTTTTAGGGAAGCCAGTCCTTTTTTATTAATATCCAAACCTTGAAGTGTCAACCTTCTTGCGTTCCTTAGATTTAAATCCGCCAAACCTGTATGTAAACGACTGCGAAACGTAACGGCTGTCTGCATGCTGTATTATTTCAAAGCGTTGTCCTCTGTCATTTACGGTTGCATTCGGCGTAGCTGTATTAAACAGGTCATTACCTGTCAGACGAAATTCGGCATTCCTGTTTGCAAATATCCATTTCAAGCCGGCATCCACTTTCCATATTGAAGACAGATCGTAATTGCCTTGAATTGACGGACTGACATACATAGCATTCAATTCCAGACTGATGGATGGTTTGGAGGACAAAGTAAATGTATTGTTCATCATAGCGACTCCTCGCCATACCGAGTTGTCGAAGCCTATACCATGATAATCACGACACACATGCCTGAAGTAGGAACCATCAAGTGTGATACGCGAATTCCAGAAACTTCCTATTGTAAATGGTATTATGGCAGAAACTCCAAAATTCCTCTGATAGTCATAGTTTACAGACTGATATATCATAATCAGTTCGTCAGGACTCTGATATGCCAACTGTCCGAAAAGGCCCTTTATATGGGTATAATATACGCTGAACATATATTTGCTTTTAAGCACATAAGTTAGGTCTGCAATATAATCAGTTGAAGGACGCAGTTGCGGATTTCCCAATGCTTTTGAATATCCGTTCAGATAGCTTACAGAATTCTGTATATCCCAGTAATCAGGATATGTCTTGTCGGAAGAGAAAGACAATTGAAAGATGTGTGCAGAAGAAGGAACATAACTTAACTGCATTGTGGGATATACAGACCAGTCTGTATAATCGGCAAGTCTATAGAATTCTCCGGCAAGCGACATGGATAGTGAGAGTTTTTCATTAAATGACTTTTCAAAACCTCCATAAAAATTATAAGTCTTTTCTTCAAGATTTGATGATGAATTCATATCCGACATATCAGTTCCGTCTGCAGGAGTATATTTCTGTAAGCTTTTTTCATTGGTAAATGAGAAATTGATACCATAATTTACGCTCCATTCCTTTGGTAATGCGTGAGTCTGACCTGCATATACATTCCAACGGTTTACATACTGACTGCTGTTGAGAATAAATTTCTGCTCTTTGAGAGACGACTTATCATTAAAGTTCTGCACACTAGGATAAGCATAGTAAGTATAATCCATACCTACATTCGTCCCCCACCCTGAAGTATAATCAGCGCTGAAGTTATGCATCTGTTCATCTCCCGTCCTTATATTTGAAGATTCGGAGAGAGTCCCATTAGAATTTTCTGTAGATTTACTATTTGGACTTATAGCCGATGTATATGCCACACTCAAATTATCACTATCAGTTATTCTATAATCAATAGAAGCGCGCATATTATGAGTAAGCCTCTGTCGATTACCGGTATTATACTGTGATATATCATACACTTTATCACCTAATGTATGGTGAGAAATAAAATCATTTGAAGATTTGATTTTTGAATAATCTGCTGAATAAAGTACATCTGCCGACAGTTTCTCACCGGAAAAGGACATACTCATATTACCTCCACCTCGTGAATATATACCCTGAGTGAAGTTACCCCCTACTTCACCACGCAACAAAGGCTCTTCAGACTTGTTCTTTTTCAATACGATATTTATAACTGCTCCCCTTACACGATATTTCGCAGGAGCACTGTACATTACTTCCGCTCTCTCTACATTTGAAACAGGAGTATTTTTCAGAAGATTGGCTAACTGTTCGGCAGTCATAGACGATGGGCGTCCGTTCAATATTATAGTTGGTGCACCTGCTCCTATAAGCTGCAGTCCGCCATCCTGTTCCATCACTCCTGGCAGACGTGTTACAGCCTCATAGGCATTGCTTACCGATGATTTTTCTGCTATTACAGATACATCATATGACAGCAATCCGTTTTCTGCCTTAACCAAAGGACGCTCTCCTTTTATCACTACTTCATCAAGACTATAATTCTGTTCCTTCATTGTTATCACACCGACATTCGGTTCGTTGAAATCTCTGGAAACCGTTTCGTAAAGAATATGCAGGAATATCAGTCGAAATGACTTAAGACCAGTATCGAACACAAACCTTCCCTGAGCATCTGTTATCACTGCATCCACAAACACCGAGTCTTCAGACTGCATCACTACAGTTACAGTCTCAACCGGTTGCTGATTTCTATTGACCACTTTTCCGTTCACGTTCTGCGACATGACATTGTTTATGCATATAATCATGCAAGAGATAATAATCACTAAAGTTTTCATAAAGCATAGTTGTTTGTTTTCGTGATGCAAAGTAAGCCCAAACGCTCGACACAATACGTTATAAGGTTGTTATGCTTTTGTTATATTATTGTTATTATATCAGTAATGTTAATTTATTGTTATATCTTTGTGCGACAAAATATCAAAATATGAGCGGAAAGTATATCAAAATAATAACATTTCTTGGATTGCTTGTAATTGTGATTATCCAGAGTGTATGGCTGGTAAAAACATATCAGCTGATAGAGCTGCAATTGACTCAATCCGGAAACCGTATATTTCCCAAATCCGTATTGAACGAAGTGTTGGAAAGGCTCAGTATCATAACCGAATCATACGGTGAAGATAAAACCTTAAACCTGTCAACCAACATGGACTATGACGAAAACATCAGCGACAAGACTCTGAAAGAACATCTGATATCCTTTCTGAACAATTATGCCGATTCATTATACCAGTCGCATGTATCCATCCAACTATTGGACTCCATCTTCAAGGCTGACATGAAAGAAGAAGGATATAATGCCGAGCTATACTGTATGAAGGTAGATTCTACAGGCATTCCTATTGACGATGAAAAAAAGATTTCCGGAATAAATGCAATGAGGACTATAAAGACTTCAGTCGTAGCACTTAACAAGGACAAGACAGAATGCGTGCAGGCTGTTATCGTAAATCCGTACTGGATAGCAATCCGCGAGATGAGCGTACTGCTCATTGCTACAGCTTTGCTTATCTGTTTTGTAGCCGGATGCATAATCTATCAGATAAAAATCATCATAAAACAGAACAAGATAGCCATGCTGAGACAGGACTTCACATATGCCATGATTCACGACATGAAAACGCCGATAAACACTATCACGATGGCCGGTCATGTACTTGAAAGTGGTATGATGGACAGTAATCCGGCACTGAAAAAGCAATATTTCTCCATACTGAAAGAAGAGAGTATGCATCTTCTGAATCTTGCAGAAAAGATACTTACAATAGCCAAGATAGAGCAGTCAAGACTCAAACTCAATAACGAGGAAATAGATTTGAACTCAATGTTTGATGAACTGATACAGAAATTCAGTCTGAAATCGGACAAGAATGTTTCTTTCATAAAAGATATCAGAATCACATCAAGCCTGAAGGCAGACAAGGAATATCTGAAAGAAGCAATAAGCAATCTGATAGACAATTCCCTGAAATACTCTGACGAAAAAGTGACTGTGAAACTGACAGCAGAAGAAAATGGAAGTTCAATCCTTATAAAAGTCCGGGATAATGGATGGGGTATTCCACTGAAAGAACAGAAACGAATATTTGAGAAGTTCCAACGTGGCGGACTGGAATATAGAAAAGACAATAAAGTATCAGGTTTCGGACTTGGACTGAACTACGTATATAAAGTCATAACAGCTATGAACGGCAGCGTTTCGCTAAACAGCATAGAAGGAGAATACAGCGAATTCATATTAACCTTACCTATAAAAAACTGATGAATGATGACAAGAGTATTACTGGTGGAAGATGACAAAAATCTGAGTTTCATACTAAAAAGCAGTCTGGAGCAAATGATTGGAGGATATGAGGTAATATCCGTCGCCAACGGCAAAGACGGATTGGATATGCTTACAAAGGAAAACTTCGATGTAATAGTTTCTGACGTGGAAATGCCTGTTATGGACGGAGTGACTATGGTGCAGCATATCAGAAAGAATCATCCGTCGTTAGCCATAATCTTTATTACCGGTCTGACAACGGCTCGCGACGTGATAAACGGATATCAGGCCGGAGCAGATTTCTATATAAAGAAACCTTTCCTTCCAGAGGAACTTGACGCACATATTCAGGCAGTATTAAGAATGAGGCATAACACTCAGGTAGAAAGTCCAGTAGGTAATGATGAAGATACTATATTTACAATAGGCAAATACAGTTTCGACCCGACACAGAACCTGCTTATATTCGAAAATGAACCACACACCCTAACAGCCAAGGAAAGCAAAATACTTGAAATGCTTTGTCGCGAAAAAGGGAAAGTTGTAAGCAGGGAAAACATCCTTAATGAAATCTGGGGTAATTCTGATTTCTATTCATCCAGAAGCCTTGATGTTTTCATTACAAAACTCAGAAAATATCTATCTAAAGATACAAATGTATCACTGAATGTACTGAAGGGTGTGGGGATATGCCTTAAAGTTCAACAATAACCAAACAGCCGACCAGTTCAGAACGAACCAGCCGGCTGTTTTCACCAATCAATTATTTCATTATTAACTATTATCTTTCTGATATAGGTTTGTAAGGTACCTCATTAAGTACGTTCTTGTATGCAGGACGGATGATACGACGACCATCGAAATGCAATTCCTCGATGCGGTGAGCCGTCCAACCGACAATTCTCGCCATAGCAAACAGCGGAGTGTATATCTCATGAGGCAATCCCATCATCTCGTATATAAATCCTGAATAGAAATCCACATTAGAGCATACTTTCTTCTTGTCTCCCTTGACTTTCTTGAAACAAGCAATGGCACGCTTTTCTATCAACTCCAGGAAGGCAAATTCTTTTTCACAGCCCTTTTCAGCCACAAGTTCACTAGCCAACTCTTTCAGAAGAACTGCACGGGGATCGGAAATGGTATATACGGCATGACCTATACCATAGATAAGACCACTCTTGTCGTAAGCCTCTTTATTCAGCATGCGAGTAAGGTAAGTATCTATCTCGTCAACATTAGTCCAGTCTGAAATGGCTTCTTTCAGGTGATGGAACATATTTACAACCTGAATGTTTGCGCCACCATGTAACGGGCCTTTGAGCGAACCTATTCCTGCCGCGATACTTGAATATGTATCTGTACGGGTTGAACTTGTAACTCTGACAGTGAATGTAGAGTTGTTACCACCACCATGCTCAGCCTGGAGAACCAGCAGAAGGTCAAGCATACGTGCTTCAAGAGGAGTATAATCTTTCTTTATCATGTAAAGAAAATTCTCAGCCAACGAGAGTTTCTCATCCGGATAACGGATATGCAATGAACGTCCGTGTGTACTGTGGCGGTAGATGCTATATGCGTATGCTATGACTGTAGGGAACTTTGAGATAAGTTCGATAGACTGACGCATAAGATTGTCGCGAGAGATGTCATCCGGATTAGGGTCGAATGTGTACATTTCCAAAACGCTACGGGCCAGGATATTCATTATATTATGACCTTCCAGGTCGATGATATTCATCGTAGTCTTCTTGTCAAGCGGCATATTGTCGTTTATCAGTTCCTTGAAAGAAGCCAGCTGCTCCTTGTCAGGAAGCTCGCCCGACAAAAGCAGATATGCAACCTCTTCGAAGCCGAAACGTTTCTCTTTCAAAAGAGCATGAACAATATCATCCAAATCATATCCTCTATAGAAAAGCTTACCGGGAATAGGTTTCAAGCCTTCTTCCGTTTTCTCATATCCCACTACGTTTCCTATCTTGGTTAGTCCTACAAGCACACCTGTTCCGTCTTCATTACGAAGTCCGCGCTTAACATTAAAACTCGTAAATAAACTGTTGTCTATTCTGCACGCCTGTTTAGCACATTCGGAAAGTTTGTAAACTATATATTCTTTTTTCATGTTCAGTTCGTTATAGTTGAATTATAGACTTTGTATTATTCTTTCAGTAAACTCTTCTGTACTCAATACTTTACCGTCCGGCATAAATCTAGCCAAATCGATGGTAGCCTCAGAATTTTCAAAAACCTGTTCAAGGGCAGATGTAATCAGGTCGGCCGCTTCCTGCCATCCCAAATACTCAAGCATCATTACTGATGACAGAAGAAGAGAACATGGATTGACCATATTCTTACCTGCAATATCCGGAGCTGTTCCGTGAGTTGCTTCGAAGATAGCATGACCGCTATTGTAGTTTATGTTTGCTCCCGGAGCGATACCTATACCGCCTACCATGGCAGCCAGCTGATCTGATACATAGTCACCGTTAAGATTCAGAGTTGCGATAACAGAATAGTCTTCCGGTTTCAGCAATGTATTCTGAAGGAAGGCATCGGCAATACAGTCTTTTATTATTACTTTTCCCTTGTTGATAGCCTCAGCCATGGCAGCCTTTGCAGATTCTTCTCCCAAATCTTTCTTCAACTGCTGATAATAGTTCATGGTGAATGTCTGTTCTGCAAACTCTGTTTCAGCCACTTCATATCCCCATTTCTTGAAACCGCCCTCAGTAAACTTCATGATGTTTCCCTTATGAACAAGTGTTACCGACGGAAGCTTATGATCCAAGGCATATTGTATTGCAGAACGAACAAGACGTTTCGTACCTTCTACTGAGACAGGCTTCACTCCGAAAGACGAAGTTTCAGGGAATCTCACCTTGGTAACTTTCATCTCATTGTAAAGGAAATCATAGAATTTCTTTGCTTCAGGAGTACCCTGTTCCCATTCTATTCCAGCATATATATCTTCTGTATTCTCTCTGAAAATACACATATCAACTTTCTGAGGCTCTTTCAAAGGAGATACTACACCCTTAAACCATCTTACAGGACGCAGACAAACATACAAGTCCAATGTCTGGCGCAGTGCTACGTTGAGCGAACGTATTCCACCTCCTACAGGTGTTGTAAGCGGACCTTTGATTCCTATAAGATATTCTCTGAATACATCCATAGTAGATTGTGGAAGCCACTCTCCCACCTGTTTATAAGCCTTTTCACCGGCCAGGACTTCCATCCATTCTATAGAGCGTTCATCTTTATAAGCTAACTTTACTGCTTCATTTACAATTTTCTGGCAAGCCGGAGTTATTTCAGCTCCTACACCATCTCCTTCAATAAAAGGTATAGTAACATTTGAAGGTACTACAAGTTTACCTTCTTCCATACGAACTTTACTCATTGTCTAGTTTCTCCTATATTAGTTGTATATTGATTGTTATTTTCTAAATGTATTAAGCGCAGAACCGGCCTTGAACCATTCAATCTGCATTTCATTATATGTATGTACAGCCTCGAAAGAATCCTGAGTACCGTCTTCATGAGTTAATACCACTTTCAGATTACGTCCAGGCGCGAATGATTCAAGTCCAACGATTGAAATCCTGTCATGTTCCTGTACTTTGTCATAGTCATCCTTATCGGCAAAAGTCAACGCAAGCATACCTTGTTTCTTCAGATTTGTTTCGTGGATACGTGCGAAACTCTTTGCAAGGATAACCTTTACGTTGAGGAATCGAGGTTCCATGGCAGCATGTTCACGGCTTGAACCTTCACCATAGTTTTCTTCGGCCACTACAATTGATGAAATGCCTTTAGCCTTATATCCGCCGGCTACAGCCGACACTTCGCCATAACTGCCATCAGCTGAGTTCCAAACCTTATTCGTCTCACCATTGAATGCGTTCACAGCTCCCATCAGCATATTCTTGGAGATATTTTCAAGATGTCCGCGGAATCGAAGCCATGGACCTGCCATTGAGATATGGTCTGTGGTACACTTGCCTTTGGTCTTGATAAGCAGAGGCATATCCAATAAATCCTTACCATCCCATGGAGCAAACGGCTGAAGTTTCTGCAGGCGTTCTGATTTCGGATCAATGATAACTTCAATATTACATCCGTCAGCTGAAGGAGCTACATAACCATTATCATTAACTGTAAATCCTTTCACAGGGAGCTTGTCACCAGTAGGGGCATCCAGTTTCACCTGCTCGCCTTTATCGTTTATCAGAGTATCTGTCATAGGATTAAAGCACAAATCTCCGGCAATGGCAAATGCTGTAGCAATCTCCGGTGATGCTACGAAAGCATGTGTATTAGGATTGCCGTCCGCACGTTTCGCGAAATTTCTGTTGAACGAAGTCACAATGGAATTCGGTCTTGTAGGATCATCTGTCTCACGTTTCCACTGACCGATGCAAGGACCGCAGGCATTTGTCATTATCACGGCACCTGCTTCTTCAAAATCGGCAATCATGCCGTCGCGCTTTGAAGTGCAGTACACAAGTTCAGAGCCAGGATTAACCAACAATGGTGATGCCATCTTCAGACCTTTATCCTTCAACTGTCTAACTAACGAAGCTGCTCTTCCCAAATCCTGATATGAAGAGTTGGTACATGAACCGATAAGTCCTACTTCCATACGTTGTGGATAACCGTTTGCAATGACCTTGTCCTTGAACTCAGATAAAGGACATGCCGCATCCGGTGTAAACGGACCGTTAAGATACGGTTCCAATGCAGACAAATCTATTTCAATTACCTTATCATAATACTTTTCAGGCGATGAAAGAACCTCATTATCCGCTTTCAGGTCGTCAGCAACTTTTAGAGCCATATCGGCTACTTCCTCACGTCCTGTAGCTTTGAGATATTCAACTATTTCATAATCGAAAGGAAAGACAGATGTAGTCGCTCCTACCTCCGCTCCCATATTACAGATAGTAGCCTTTCCAGTAGCCGAGATTGAAGAAGTACCTTCTCCGAAATATTCTATTATGGCATTTGTACCACCCTTAACAGTCAATATACCTGCCAATTTTAGGATAACATCCTTTGGTGCTGCCCATCCGTTCAATTTTCCTTTAAGGTGTACACCTATTATTCTCGGCATTTTCAGTTCCCATTCCATACCGGTCATTACGTCAACTGCATCGGCACCTCCTACACCAATGGCAATCATTCCAAGACCGCCCGCATTCGGTGTATGCGAATCCGTACCTACCATCATTCCTCCGGGGAAAGCATAGTTCTCCAGCACCACCTGATGTATGATTCCCGCTCCCGGTTTCCAGAAACCGATCCCGTATTTCGATGCCACACTCTTCAGAAAATCATATACTTCCTTATTGGTTGTCTGTGCCACAGGCAAATCTACAGAGGCACCTTTATATGCCTGTATCAGATGGTCGCAATGAACAGTGGCAGGTACTGCTGAAACACTCTTCCCGGCATTCATGAACTGAAGCAATGCCATCTGCGCCGTAGCATCCTGCATGGCTACCCTGTCCGGACGGAAATTTACATAGTCCACTCCCCTTTCAAAACACTTGATGGAATTAGCATCGTAGAGATGGCTATACAAAATCTTTTCTGCCAAAGTCAATGCCCTACCTAATTTTTTACGTGTATCCTGTACTTTACCGTTATATGAAACATAGAATTGTTTCATTATTTCCAAATCATACATCATAATAACTAAACCTATTAATTATGTAAATACCTTTTTATTGTCAATCAACTATTCTTTTTTTCTTTAAATTCAGCTATCAAATGTCCACAAAAGACTATCCTTTGATAAAAGTCACGCAATATTCGGTATTTTTATTGACATATGCAAGCAATATGCAATATTTAATTGATAAAAGATATAATTTCCTATGGTTAAAGTACAAAAAGTTACATAAATATACAAAATCAGAAACGCACACCGATGCTGACAAAAGCCGAATGCATCAAACAGGCTTTCGGCAACGGAAGTTTACTTCCCTCAACAGTGATATTCCTGCTACCGCCATAAATATCAAAATCAGAGAAAGTATAGCCTGCTGAAATGACTATCCTTTCGTCAATCTCCATTGATAAGGCTGCACGTACATTATAATATATTTTTCTTGCACCGCTGTTTGTCACTTCTTCCCTTTTTATGGCAGACCACGTTCCCTGCTTGTTGGGATAGTAATCAACAGTAAATCTTCTGTCGGAAGGAAGAGGTATTGTCAGTCCCGGCGAAACAGAAAGATATAGCGCATAGTCCTTATCTCTACCTACCCACAGTTTTGGTGTATTAAAACGCAAGGCAGGACGGAAAGCGAAAAAGTAACTGACTGAATTATCGTTGGTTTCACTCCACCTCGACTGTTTATTGGCTGCTACTCCACCTAAAGATTTGGATGGGTACGGAGAAGTAAACACAAGGCCTGCCGTCAGACCTACATAATCTATAGGCAGAAAGGTAACTGAAGGCTCAACCTCCCAAGCACTTTGACTGGTCAAGGCTCCAGAAAGTTCAACTTGCCAAAAACGTTTCTCCTCTCTATCTTGAGAATAAAGTGAAACAACACCCCACGAAAGGGAAATAGCGATAAAAAATCTTACAATCTGTGTTTTAAGGATACTCATAAACAATTTTTTTTATTATATTAGTCAAGTCTAAAATTTAATGTCAGAATAAGCTCAAAGAAGTCTGAAAAAAACGACCCGTCATTTTATCTAAAACTTGCCCACGTTTTAGTTCAAATGCGGGCAAGTTTTATTTTAAGCTTCAAACCCCCTGACTCAAAATACAAAAATACAGTTTTTCATCGTGATGACATAAGCATACCAATGTACATCCATCTACAGAACTATCACTGATTTTCAACGTTTTAGACAAAAGCATGATGTACATCTACAATTAAGCGAACTATCCCTCAAATACAAATCAATAATCAGGACATCAAACCATATAATAAAACAACTTTAAAAAGTAGAAAAAAGTAAATTATTATCCGCTTTTTCAATCTTTTGATTAACTTTGCGTCCAAAGTAAAGACAAAGGGGTGCCTAAAGAACTAACCCAGGCTGAGATTATACCCTATGAACCTGATGCGGTTAATACCGACGAAGGGATTGTCCTCAAAAAAGACATCCGCCATAAGATATTCTCTCAAACTGTAATTCTTACATTCTCTTTGTGTTTGCTTTGACAAACACTTTAATACCATCATTTATGAAAATAAAAGTAAACAACAAAGAGACAGAACTCACTCTAGGCAATAATATTGCATCGCTTGCACTACAGCTTGAACTTCCACTGCAGGGAGTGGCAGTTGCTCTTAACAACCGTATGATTCCACGCAGCCAGTGGGCTGAGCAGGAAATCAAGGAAGGCGACAGTCTTGTTATAATAAAAGCAGCTTGCGGAGGATAATGACATGGATATAAAAGCATTCAAACTTCAGTTCATCACTCATTTCACCGAACAGTATTCTTATTTAGACTCGGCACGTATGGCTCTTGAAGGCGGTTGCCGATGGGT
>JAHLFB010000106.1 GCA_018884025.1 Candidatus Phocaeicola faecipullorum | reverse complement strand
TTCTTGCTCTAACGTGTTCTGCGCGTTAGGTCGTGGGGATATACTAATGCTTTCATTATAACTTTGTCTTGATCACGGGACTGTTAGTCCAGACTGAGATCGAGATTTTGGGAATGCGAACGCCCAAGCTGTGAAATCTCCGACATTGCTGAATTGGATATCGATAGGTGCTAATTTACCCTTCTTGATAGCGACGAGCAACTTGCGCAGATACTTTGTCACCAGCCGATGACTCATCACATACTTTAAACCAGCCTCGGAAAGTTTCCACTCACAGTATTCAATCTCAGCTCCGAGTTCAGCCCATACTGATCCGTCTTCATAAAAATGCAGACTACCTATATTGCCTAACCCATCCAATAACGGCTCTTTGGCCAGCCAACAATTTGCAAGGCAATCAAATTGGAAAATGAGATCTGACAACTTGATTTGTGTAGCACCGATAGCTTGTGCTATTGGACCATAGATGAAACCCAATATTGCAGAACCTCTCTTCCGTGGTCTATCAGGAAGAGCTCCGTTGATATAAGTGCTTGCGAGAATGATTTCTTGAAGAGGAGAAAGTGCCATCTTTGAATTATTCTTAAATGGATTAACCCAATTCTCGAGTTTCATCCAATATTTCGGCTCTTTTTCCAAGGCTTTTTGCAAAGCCGATATTGGTTCTATTTCAATTTTGTCTTCCATATTCTCTTATCAGTATAGATCGGGCCAGTAGAATTGAGGATTGCTGCCATTGTCATAGACTGCTTGTTGAATTGCTGTCAGAAAATTCCAGCCTCCTCCTGCTTCGCAGTTCACCGAAATATTGGCCGTGTGCAGAAGAATGCGATGGTGTTCGGCATCCTTGTTGAGCCAAAGCATCGGCTTGTCCCTGATCTGCTTTGCTTCGGAAAATCCCATCACTTTACTACACCACTCCAAAGGCACATATCCATTAGGAGCAACATCCTTGCCAAGGTTAAGGATGACGAGCGGGAACTGGTGGAAGAAAGTATGCGAGAACAACTCTCGGCTTCTTTCTTCGACCGAAACTTTTTTTGAATCCTTATTAACTTGTTGTCGATTTAGAGCGCTTGCAGCGCTTATGTCGGTATGGAAACAGAAATCGTGGAAGTCGACGGGACGTATGCTGTAAGGCATGTCATACTCGCGAAACAGAATGAGATCCACAAGTTTCTGATAGTTCACCCATGTCATGGCCGTTCCTTGTCCCGACTCATTTTGCTTAAAGCACCTTTGGTTGGGAAAGGGGCGTCTGGGATTGCATCGTCCGATGAGAGGTTTGCCCTCAATCAAGTTCTTCCAATTTTCGCGATTGAGCTCAATGTCTTGACGATGATTTTCTTTTCCTTCTTCTGATTGCAGGTCATGGGCGGGTTCACGGCCGATGATGAGGATTTTGGCATTAGGATTGCCCATGCCAATGTAATTCTGATGATTGTCGGCAGAATATATTAAGTCGACAAATGATTTTGGGACATTCATGATTTGGATGTTTATGTTTGATTGCAAAGATATGCCGGAACACACTAGAAAACTATGAAATCTTGTACTTAATTCTCAAAACATGTTGTAGAACATAAAAGTGATATTTCTCTTGTGGGGCAATGAGTTAAGCTTATGTTAGACATAATTCGAACGAGCCCGATTTTGCTCTTGCTTGCTCGTGACTCCATGCATAAGGACTTTTCTATTGTTTGCCACCCCTTCGGTCGGGGCGTCTCAGCAGTTTGTTGCAGTTTAGAAGCGGAGTGTTGCCTTATTCGTTATAGAGTGGCGATTTTATTCTGCTTCTCTTTGGCTGGGCTTCACGGTGTTGATCTGAGCACCCACCGTCGAGGTTTATTTCACAGTGTTATTTCGTAATTCTGCAAAAAGAATATACCTATTTGAAATCAAGATAGTTAGAAGAATTACCTCGTTTTAGGGTAATGAGTTGGCAACCGTCCTAATTGCCGTGGCCTGCATCGCTTTGCATGTTTAGGTAACTCTTACGGATGCAAAACTAGTATAATCTTCTGAAATCTCAAAAAACGAGCTACAAAAGAGGATGGAAAATTTCTATTTGCTCTTTTAACGCTGTTTCAGAAAGTCTTATATTCCATTCAATGTCTTCATAGCTTGAAACTTCTGTTGGAATATGAAACTGATATTCAATCAGACGGGCATCGCTATCATCTCCATACCCTCGCAAGCTATATGATTTTAGTTCATTCTTATCAGTTGTTGGGCGGACGAACATGCCAATACGCCCTTTCATCCGATACAAATAGGTAATGACTTGGTTTACATCTGCAACATAATCAATCTGACCTTTATATTTTGCATCTAAGATGATACTTCTTTCTTCGTCATAAAAATCGGGATAGCGTAAAAAAGCATTTCTCTTCTTATTCTCTATTTGGCTATATCCCAACCATATACCTCCACTCTTATGCCTATTGTTAGGGTGCTTGAACCCTAACGGAACGAGCAATGTGCTTAGATATTCTTCCCAAAGCCATGACACATCGAACAGAATGCCATAAATTTCATCCTTGTTTTGCCCGTATTTCAACTGTTCATGGCTTAGTATCTTCAGGCAAAGCTTCTGTAAAGGCGCATATTGTGTATAGTAGGGATGGGCGGTAGGCTTCAAATTACTTTTAATAACCTGCTGCCTGTCTTGTTTCTGATACGTTGAGGTAGCCGAAATTATTTGGGAAACATTCTCTTGTGTATCTACGTTTGTGTGCAAAACCATTTCACCCAACCGTTTAGTGCGGATATATTCCACTGTATGACGTATCAGTTGGGTTACATGATTATCATAACTGAACTCTCTTGTACGGTATGCCACACGCCCGTTGAAAGGCATGTTGCACTTGATATATCGGCTGATGTCAATCGTGCCTCTCAGGTTGCTGTCGTTGTATTCGTTTCGCCAATATTCCTTATAAAGACCTTGCACCAATGCTTTATTCAGGAAATAGGGAAACAGATGCAGCAGGAAATCAAATACTGGTTCGTCTGTAGTTGTATGCTTCAAGTTAAACAGATTGACGGATAAGACTTTTTTCAACATATAATGCAGGAAATAGTCATCACCATTCTCCGTCCCGAACCGTGAACGGATAGTTATGTACATATCATTCAGGCCAATGAATCCGGCTAAGTTGCCTGTCTTCACCACATAGTTTTTCCCTTTGGGGGCAATATCAAATAGGTGTTGACTGCCCATGCAGTCTTCACACTCCTGAAAGGATAAAGGAAAAACGAGCAAAGATTTTCCTTTATCATCTAACAAAGAAGATATTGGAGCGTTGGCAAAAGGCAATACCTTTTCCACATCCTCCGTCAGAAGATGTTCGCTATTGTCTTTCCACTCCATCATTCGTATCTGCCTTTCGAATAATAAACCTCTTCCAACTTTTTCAGGTTATCAGCCGCATTGAATGAACCTCTCAGGTATTCGAAAAGCACGCCTCGCAAATGGTTTTCCCATAATTGCCGATAGGCTTCCGGCAGATTATTTTCATAGTCATATAGTTCCAATTTCTTGAAGTAGGCACCTCCGATGTGATAAGCCGCACTAAGTCCTTCAATGCCTTCGTTGGTTTCTTCGTTCCAAATGGCATTGTTCAGCCGATTCATCTTGCTTACGATTTCATCTTTCAATTCTTTAAAGTTATCCAGCATACCGGTATTCTCGTTTGCCTTTATTTCTTTCCATGCAAAGCGGCGGCGCATGGCGAAATCCATACTTTCCACACTCCGGTCAATATCATTCATTGTCCCGATGATATAGACGTTTTCCGGAACATAAAAGCCTTCATAGAACGGGTCATCCTCATTGGTTATCATGTTTTGATATTGAGTTTTAACCCGTCCTTTTTCACCTCGATAGCCAGGGTCTATACTGAAGAACAGCTCCCCGAATATCTTGGAGATTTCACCACGGTTTATTTCATCGATGATAAAGACATAGTTCAAGATATCTTCTTCTTTCTTGTATTTTTCAAGAATATAATCTCCGATTGTTTTTGTATATGTATCATTGGGATGACATTTTCTTGTTTTTAAATAATTTATCATTTTATCATCAGAAGCGACCCAATTTGATTTTTCAGGAACTGAAATGACTCCATTATCATTAATAGAAACTTTAATTATCGTATCACTTCTGAAACTTTTCAGTTCTATCGTTGAGTTTCTTAAGTCCTTTTTGAATTGTTGTAGCATTGATGCGTAATCACAGCTTCCATTTCTTTTTATCGCCCTTTTACAAAACTCCTTAAGCACCCCGTCTTTCCGCTCAAATCCTATATTTCCTCTGCTATCGAGCGGTGTCGGCCTTAAACCTTCAACAAAATCTGTATAATCATACGACGGATGAAACTGCACGAACTCATATTTCGCTCCCATAGCTGTAACAATCTCACGTGCCAAATAAGTTTTTCCTGTGCCTGGCGCACCAGTCAGAATAAGGTTCTTGTTTGCTTCCAATAAAGCTATATATTCATTGCACCTATTTGTTGTTTCCATATTTGTATGATTTGCTTTTAGTATTATATAATCAGTAATATATTGTGGTATATCTTTTTGTGTCAGTGTACCATAGGGCTGCCACATTTTTTCTGGAGCATGAATATGCAAGTCGGACGTAGGTATAAACCCTTGCTCTTTAAAACAAATCCATGCAACATTAATATAATGGGAGTAATAAGCTTCCTCACCATCATCATCAACTCCTGCTTTATGGATATTTTCTTTGAATCGGTAAGAAGATGTCGCTATTCCTATGCCCCAAAGTCCGTATGCATTATTCGTGCAACAGATAATGTCCCCCTCTTTAATTTGCTTTATTAAAGTAAAAGCCGCAATGGCTTTAGCATCATCCACATATTCTTTTGTTATTTCTTCCAAAGTGTAGTTAGAATAATCTGTATTATTCCATCCTATCGCCATGATTCCTTTCTCAAAAAAACTTTTCCATGCATCTTCTTTCTGTCCACTGCAATGGGTTGGACATATGAAATAACATTTGTGGCCAGATTGCAAGTCTGATATTTCCTGATTATAAGGGATGAAAAACTGAGCAGATTCTTTGTCGATACCAATTGAAAGCATAAAATTATTGAATTGCTTACTCAAAAACTCATCCTCTGATATTTTATACAATCTGTTCCTACGAAAATATTCATTAGTTTGTGTTCCATCTCCATGATTTTCTGTATGCTTGGCTATATTATTGTTTTTATACCCGACAAAACGGCTTGGAGCAAAAAACAGCATATTTCCAAATGGTTCAACTATATACCATTTGCCTTGTTTAAATCTGTTCAATGCCCAATCCCTTTCTTCTTCCGAATTACTTCCGAGATAAGAGTAAAGAGTATATATGTTTTTGATAACATCGGCTCTATTTTCAATGAAATCTGTTCTTTCCATGTTTATACCTTTATTGTGCAAATTTACAATTATTCTATGACTATCAAATACCTGTGAGCCAATTCTTAATTAAAAACGATACAATCTCATTGGAACTTATAAAATAGTTTTGGTCTGCCCAAAACACAAACTTGCTACCCTCCCGTTGCCATTGTTTATAATCCCATGCCTTTGCCTCTCCTAAGCGGCTCAACCGTCCTTCTTACAGATGAGAACAGCCTATTGAATTGTTCTCTGAACCATTCGCCAATCAGTTGCCCGTTGATGGCAAGTGCGAGCTTAGACCTGTCTTTCGGGTCTTTCACCACTTGGAAGCCTGCTCTTTCGGTCTTGAACTTCCGCTTGTGTTCCTCCGAATAGAGTTCGCCCTCGTAGAACAGCGGCTTGCCGCTGATGAGCGTGGCGGTCTGCCGCTCGTTGAAGCCGACTTTCAGGCAGAACTTCTCCATGTATGGGGACAATTCCGTTCTTCTCCTTGCTGCCGTTCGTATAGAACAGCACGCGAAATGTACTTCTTGCCATATTCGTTCTTTTTTTGGTTGCAAAACTATAAATCAACGAGTTAAACCTTGACAAGCAAACCTACGCAGAGCGCGGCAAACGGAACGGTGACTGTTAGATCTACACTTTCATCGGGTAATGAATAGGAAACCGTTCTTCTGCTTTAATCCGCTTAGAAACGGTTTTCAGCACTCTTCCCAACTTCCGTGATTTTCTCCCAACTGCTTAATTCACAGATTATATTGCGTTAATCTGCCGAAATCCAGCGGATATTCCATGGATTTTCCGTAAATTTGTCGCATCATGATAGACCAAGCCACCATAGACAAGATTATGGATGCCGCACAAATAGTGGATGTGGTATCCGAATTCGTCACCCTCCGGCGAAGAGGGGTGAACTACATCGGGTT
>JAHLFB010000105.1 GCA_018884025.1 Candidatus Phocaeicola faecipullorum | reverse complement strand
GACTGGATTACCAACTCTATTCCAGTACCCACACACGCATACAGGTCCGACAAGTAACCGGGAGTCACATAATCGTCCGAATCCACAAACGTAATCCATTCACCTTTCGCCTCATCTATTCCCCTGTTCCTTGTTCTTGATACACCTTCATTATGTTTGTGTATGACCCTTATCCGGACATCTTTCTCTTTGTATTCGTCGCAAATGCGCCCGCTCCTGTCAGTGCTTCCATCGTCTACGAGCAACACCTCATAATCCGTGAACTCCTGATCCAACAGACTGTCAATGCAACGGGGCAACAATGCCGCCACATTATAGACAGGAACAATCACCGAAATACGAGGAATAAATGCGAGTCCTTCCATCATCATATTTCCGTTTAAATTAACTCAAAAGAAGATAATCCACACTCTAACAAAGTGTTTTTATGACAACAGATACAGATGCTTCCTTATTCCGTTTACACCTATCTTATGTATCAAGGCAAACAATGTCATTTGAAACAAAGAATGCGCATTCTTATCCATTTTATCAAGCACCTGACGATATGTCATATCCGGAAAATCCTCTATCGGAACGAAGCATTCCGGATGCTCATCCTTCATTTTCTTCACCTTATCACAGCAGTATTTCCGGTTGGCATGAATATGAAACCAAACCGGATAACTGAACATATGCTTTCTACATGATGTATCTACAAATACCTCTGTCACCGAATAAGGCTTCCTGTCTTCTCTATAATACTTGCCCCAATATGTATGGTCAGAGACTTTAAATATCACGGTATCACCCTCCCCATTATATGGAGGATGAATGTTCACCCCATCGAATGTCACATACCATCGGTCATCCTTGAATACATTCACACCCGATAAGGCAATGAGTGCCTTTCCACGTAACAACATCCATTTTGAATAATCCGAATATGGCTTAAAAAGAATTCTTACGAACCAATCTGGAATCATCCACAAACAAGGCTTTCCTGATTGAAGAGACACTCTACGATACAATGAAAAATATACCATAAACAGCCACCCCAGAATAAAGCTGATATGCCATTTCACTTGAACAGCTCCACTACAGACATCTCTCCATTTTTTCAGTTCATCCGCAAAATACAACTGGTCTGCATCAATCTTTGTCAAATACTTATACCTGGCTTTCGACATACCCCAATTGCATAAATTCCCATAAAGACGTGGAGAATCGTCAGGCAATGTCTTGGCAAAGTCAAACTCCTCCTGTGTCAGATCAAATGCCAGGACTTTATGATTATACTCAAAGACCCTCAATTTATCAGGATATTGACGCTTCTTCTCTTCCAGAACCTCCAATGTATTGTCTGTACAATCGAAACAAACAACTATCAATTCATCCAAAGCATCAATACATGAGTCTATGCATGGACCGAGAAGCGGAGCCTCATTCCGTGTCCGTATCAAACCAGACAATCCATTTTTTCTATACGATTCCATTTTCCTTATTTCTAAATCCTTCTTTTACCTCAAAAGGACACGCTTGAAGCAACTTATTTAAATCAATGTTTATCGGTTCCCAATATTTCTTATACACTAACAGTTCCTCAAGACTTGTCGAATTTAATATTTTTACGGGTTCTGGTATATTCTTTCTTACAGACGAATAATAATCACGAAATTTAAAGCCATTACCAACTACATTATTTGAAAATTCCACCCACATATTTGGTATGTTATACGCATCTGATATTATCACACCATGTAGAGAACTTGATATAATAAAATCACATTGGTTTATCTCATCAATTATATCATGCCAATGTTTATATCCACACAGCCGAATTATTTTAACATCCTCATAATTCATAAATCTACGAACATTTACATTGTTCAAATCTGCAACATGAGGAATTACTCCTATAAATTTCTTTACTCTCTTATTTCTTTTACCATTTTCTATGCCATCATATATTAATGGAAGCAACAAGGCCGGATCTCCATATACCTCCGGACACTGAATTCCTTTTGCTAATAAGAAGTTTCTTGTTAAGGATCCACGAACAGCACATACTTTTAATGGAACATTATTCAATGTTGTCTTATCTGTAATAAGACCCGCTCCCCATATAATGGTTTTGCTATCTGCCAACGTATCTATATCGAACCTACACAGCAATAATTGATACACTTAACATATAGGTTTTTATAATTTACAATTTTCCGTTTTGACAATTCTTTTAATAGATAAAAATTCAGTTCATCTCCCAAATTTTGATGTAAAGGGTATTTTCCATATAATTCCATCCAACCATTTACTACCAGAACTTTATTCTTATTTGTGAATAAGAATGAAATTGTATTAAACAATGAACCTATTGTATGAAGAAATTTAGATGTTATCTTCCCAAGAATCTTATTCATCCCATTATTATTTTTCATATTATGCATTATAGGCTTGATGTACTTTTTTTATTTTGCAACTTCTGACAACAGGTCTTAAATATAAATGAAAGCAATGTAACGGCAATCACATAAACAATGAACAAATATATGTTGTCAATTCCAGGCCCCACAACTCTATAAGCCAAAGATCCAGTCATTGCATGAAGCAAATACATTTCATAAGTAACTCCACCTAACTTCACCCAGACCGGGCGATCTATAAACTTATTTAAAAAGCTTTTATTCCAAATGCCCACATATATAATAATCGGGAAAAATATTATTGCATATTTATCATACTTATGGTTACCATCCGAATTTAAAATACAAACAATAAGCAGCAATGTCATTACAGCCACAAAATCCAGCCCCACCGATTTATGCATTTTGTTATAGCGGCTATGGCAGAACGCGCATAGGACAACGCCAATACCCATCTCTGCCATTCCTCTCCAAAACGGCACATAGAAAACTCCATTGACAGTAAAGATTTCAAACGTACCACCTTGTAAGTTGCTCAAATAAGTCAACGTCAAGACACTTAAGATCGGGATTATTACGTGCAGACTTATTGTTTGCCATCGGCTGATTAGCTCATAAAGGAAATATCCTCCTATAATAAGAACACTAAAATACCACAAAGGATAATTGATACCACCACCAAATAACCCTAAGCCTTGTATAAGCAATGCTTCGTCTATAAAAGGGAATATCAGTTCCATAGAAACCGAATGACGGATGATAAGATCAGGGATTATGCCAAAATACAAGCAAGCAAGACATAATGCGACAAAATATGGCACATACATTCTTTTTAACCTGTCAATGGTATATTGCACTGCGGTTTTGGGCTTTCTGTAAAAGCTCTCCATCAACATATATCCTGACAAGATAAAGAAAAACTCGACGACCAAGTACCCACTTCCAAACTTAAATGAGTCAAACGGGCCGTGCCACATGAGCAATACCACCATAAAAGCAAAGCGGTAAAATTCTATTGTTGCAATTCTGCCTTTCATCACATTAACAAATAGTTCTCAAG
>JAHLFB010000104.1 GCA_018884025.1 Candidatus Phocaeicola faecipullorum | reverse complement strand
GTGTATAGTCGAAATCGAAAAGATAAGCCTTGTAAGTTTTCTGTATCATGAGTCAATATTATTTTTTTTCTTTGCAAATTTAATTATAAATGAATATTTATGCTTAAATTTGTTTACATTTTCGTTATAATAGGAGGGAAAATATGGATTATTCTTTATACAGCTATTCACTTAGCGTAGCATTGCCCCTGATGATTTTCTTCGGCTTTTATTTACTGTTCGGCAGGACTCCGGACAAGGCTATTTTCGGCAATTTTCTCCGCTCCCGGCGGATAATGGGTACAGCGCTTCTTTTGCTTGCCGCCAATTATTCCGTACATTTCTTTTTTGAAATAAGATTCAAAAGTGTCAATTCGGCCATATTGATGAATCTGTCCACCTACTTTTTGTGCTACTATCTGTTCAGTTCTGCAATGATAACGCTGCTCGACCGTTTCTATATAACGCGCAAAAGGTCGAGGACACATATCATTCTCTGGATTATTTTCTCAACTCTTTCCGGAGTCGTATTATTGCTGCTGCCGGGTGGTGCCGTGCAGAATGTTGCGTTGCTGGCTTTAGCTGTATGGCTGGTGATTTACGGGCTTGTGCTGGCCCGCAGAGTCATTGTCGCATACCACAGAGCCGTCAGAATTTTTGATGATACGCATTCAGATGATATAGGAGCATATATAGAATGGTTGTCCATCTTTACCTATTGGGCGCTTATCTTCGGTGTGGGATGCGGTTTGTTTACCTTCCTGCCTGATGAGTATGTGTTTATATGGATTCTGTCGTCGGTACCTTTCTATATATACCTTTTCTGTTCGTATATGAACTATCTGTTGTTTTATGAGCAGGTGGAAAGTGTATTCGAGTCGGAGATGTCTTCTGTCGGTACTGATGTCTTTCAGAAAGAACAGAAAGATATTGAGGCTCCGTCTCATTATGCCGAGATATCGGAAAAGATAGCCGCATGGATTGATGCCGATGGGTATGTCAGCCCAGGACTTACCATAAAGGAGCTTTCCGAAACTTTGCATACTAACCGTACTTATCTTTCCGGATATATTAAGTCCACATATAATGTATCCTTTCGCGACTGGGTAACATCTCTGAGGATTGAGTATGCCAAACGTTTGCTTGACAAATTTCCTGAACTTACTATAGCTGATGTGTCTTCAAAATCGGGCTTTCAGTCTCCAAGCCATTTCATCCGTCTGTTCAGGGAAAGAGAGGATTGCTCTCCTGCCAAATGGAGGAAAACAAGGGTATGATGAATATTGTTTCAAAATATCCTAAACAACAAAAAATATCCTATTCGACAAAAATAAAATATCCTATACGACAAAGATGTGCGATTCTGACAATTAATACATTTTTTATAATTTTAAATTGTCCACATGTAGATTTTTTTATCTTATTTTATGTGTGAGATTCATCGGGAATATCCAATAAAAACATATAAGATATGAATAGAAAAATCCCTTTTTTAGCTCTGATTCTGTGGTTGACGGCAACTGTTTTTTCTGCCATTGCACAGCAGAAGTCAGACACTATCTACACCTTCCGCTTCGTATCGAAGAATGACATGTTCTATGTGCCGTGGAGCGGCAACAGCGAGGAACTCGATCGTCTTTTTAGATTTGTGGACATACACAAGTCCGAAATACTCGAAGGTAAAATTCCTGTTTACGTCTGCGGCTACTGTAATTCCCTGGAAAGTAGAAAAGAAAATCTTAAAACGGCCGCTATCCGTTCCAACCGTGTGAAATCCGAACTTATAATTAAAAAAGATTTGACGGAAGAATGTTTTGTTACTCATAACTATGTAACAAAAGGTGATTTTGTTACAGTGCGTATGGAAGTTCCGGTCGTAAAACAAGAAACTGTTGTTGAGGAAGAACATTCAGATTTGGAGGATAATCAAAATATGGAAAAGCCGGTTTTGGTTGAAACAGAAGATGAAATTACCGAACCGAAAATTTCTGAACAGAAAGATGCAGAACCGGTTCAGAATCTTGAATCGGGAGAAATACCTTTGGAGCCTGAAATGAGACGATGGATGACCGGTCTCAACGTTGGAATACCTTTCTTTTGGGGTGACATGCTTTCCATGTCTGCCGATAAGGCCTATGTCGGTTTTGCGGCAGGAATACAGGGCGGTTACCGTTTTTCTGAATTTTTTGCCGTATCTCTTTCGTTAGATTATGCAAAGGGTAAACTTGGTGCGCGGAGTTATGCTCAGGATTATCTTCTTGCGCCGGACGGCATGACTTGGTATGTACCTCAACAACAGACAATGTCCCGATATGCTGATTTATATTCGGATGTATCTCTGTTTAACTTAGGCTTAAGTCTTGATGTCAATGTGAACCGATTGTTCAGTAAGAGTGCTTTGAATCATCGCTTTACTGTCTGGATTTCTCCTGCGGTATATGGACAGTTTTTCTCATCAGATATTCATGCAAAGGCTGATGATAGCCTGTATTCCGATGGCTCTACATCTCCTTCCAAAATATCATTCGGGCTGGGAGGTGCTTTGACAATGCGTTATAGGATTAATAACAGCCTTGATTTGCAATTGAAGAACTCCGGAATATGGATGACTGACAATAATTTTGACGGGATACGTACACCGTTTGGTAAGACTAAACACAATGCCATGTGGCTTCCGCAAATTGGTATAATCTGGAATATAAAATAATTTAATCATTAATATATAGAAATATGGGAAAAATGAAAACTATTATGACAGTTTTGCCGTTGGCATGTCTGTCTTTAAGTATGAATAGTTGTATGAAAAGCGACATTGACGACATCCGCAAGGAGTTACAGGAACAGGAAAATCAGATTAACGAGTCTGCATCTCAGGATATGTCTGTTTCTTTCGATAGTGAGGATGTGTTCTATGCTTCTCCTGCCGGAAATGAGATTACGCTTCAACTACCGGAAACACTTAAAGAAAGTGAATTTGGCAGTATCACGGCTATGGTTAGTGTTCTGGAAGGATCTGATGTACAGACACGTGGAGTTGGTGACAAATGGACTGTGAATGTAACAAAACCTTCTTTCGATGCGGATGGTAATGTGGTGCCGGGAAGCGCGAAAGTTGCTATAAAAGGAACGGAAGATACCAGCCTGTCCGAAACTTTCATTTTGCAGATAATAATCTCTACTAAAGACGGAAAAGAAATGACCGGCAGTCACTTTGTGAAATACACTGCAGGAACCATTGCCTCAAGTGTTGCGGATTTGACTGATAATAATATTACTCATCTGGCATGGAAAGGTAGTATAACCGCCGAAGATTTTGAATATATTCGTACTAACCTGAATTTGTTGAAAGTTGTTGACCTGTCTATGGCTGAAACAACAGAGATTCCAAGGACAGCTTTTTATGAAGCAACTTCACTGCGTAAAGTATGGTTGCCATCAACTGTTACAATTATAAGGGAGTGGGCTTTTGGTAGCACCGGTTTGGAAGATATAGATTTAGCAAATGTGCAGGAAATCGAAAACAGTGTGTTTATGAATTGTAAAAATCTAAAATCGATAGATATTCCGGCAAGTGTAACCACATTGGGAAGATGGATATTTGAAGGATGTGCTAATTTGAAAGATATTACACTTCATGAAGGTCTTACTACATTATCTGCAAGTACATTCTATGGATGTGGAATTACAGAAATAGATATACCGACTACGGTTTCGGAAATTCCTGATTATTGCTTTGGAGAAACAAAACTTACTACAATCACAATTCCATCTACTGTTAAATCTGTCGGTTTTGGTGCTTTTTATGGGTGTACTGATTTAATATCTGCAAATATAGAAGCTGATTTAAATGAGATACCTGAACTTATGTTTTATATTTGTTCGTCATTACAGACAGTTAATTTGCCTGAAAATATTACATCTATTGGTAATGACGCATTTGTAAATTGTCCATTGGAATTTGAAAATAATAAATTGGTAATTCCTTCTAAAGTAGAATCAATAGGTGAAAGGGCTTTTTCAACTTGCAATTCAATTGAATCAATAGAATTGCCTGAAGGTTTGAAGGAAATAAAACCGGCAGCTTTTGGTAACGTTACAAAAATAAGTGAAATCACTTTGCCATCTACATTGGAAAGAATGGGTGATTGTGCTTTTTGTTATTATAATAGTTCTAATTTGTCTAAAGTAACTTTTAAAGGAACAACACCACCGGACGTTATTTATAATACTGATGTAGATGGTAATTATTCTAAACCTAATGTAGAAAAAATGCAGTCATGTACAGTATATGTTCCTGCTTCTGCTATAGATGCATATAAGGCATCTGAATGGTTCAAGGGAACTGATGCATATGATAGTCAATCGTACCCTGGCCTTACGGTTTATTTCAATGAGGATAATCTAAATGCGATAGAATGAAATTACTGAAAAATAGGTAATCTCAAGATTATAGTATTGAAAATCACTGTATAGTATAATTCCTATTAGAAGTAACTATGCAGTGATTTTTTATATCTAAAAATGCTGAAGCAAAAAAATTAATTGGAAAAGAAATAATTGTATCTTTACGTACACGCATAAAAAAAACGGATTCATCACCAGTAACTGAAAGTTGGGAGAGGAACGCCCGGGACTGCGAAACAAAAGTACAAAAGATATGGAACATAACAAAGCATTCTTTGAAATGAATCTATCTGTTGGAATCTGAATCGGGTGGAGGAGATTCACCGTGAAATGATAATAGTAGTGGGATGGATGAGCAGGGATGTACCAGGTTGGCTGCAGCTTATTGACAGATTTGATACGGTATGCACTAACATCAGAAAAAATATGGAATGGTAATTGGGGGATTGACTTATATAGCTTGTATCGGCGGTTATTGAAAAATGAGATAAAAGAAACAGTAGCCTTCGGATGTAGCTGGAGGCTTCGTGCATTTAGAAATAAATATTCCACTTTTATAGTGGATTGTTGCAGATAATTAATTATCTTTGCTTCGTGAACCAGATGTAAAGTAATGGAGATAAACTTTGATAAGGACTACTTGCGCCAATTGTACGAGGAAGGGAAAACGACGGACAAGAAACATCGTTTCCAGCCGCATATCGTGGCACGCTACCAGTTGCGCATCAAAGTGTTGGAACAAGCAAGAAGCGTGGAAGAGCTTTACGTTATCCACTCGCTTCATTATGAAGTGTTGAAAGGTGACAAGTCTGGTATTTCCTCCATCCGTGTGAACGACCAGTACCGCATTGAGTTCACGGTAGAACAGGTCTCATCGGAAACGGTGGTGACCATCTGCAATATACTTGAATTATCAAACCATTATAAATAGAATAATTATGGGAAAATACATCTGTCAACGCCCTATACATCCGGGCGAACTGCTGAAGGAAGAGACCGAAGAACGCAAGCTCTCGCAGCGCAGATTGGCCGAGCAGATGGGCATCTCCTACAAGGTATTGAATGACATTCTCAACTGCCGCAGGCCGATTACTACGCAGACAGCGATGCTCTTCGAGGCAGCTTTGGGTATCAGTGCTTCGCTACTGATGCGGATGCAGCTTGATTGCAATATGC
>JAHLFB010000103.1 GCA_018884025.1 Candidatus Phocaeicola faecipullorum | reverse complement strand
AAACATCTGAAACAGGAAAGGAACAAAAAACATAATAAAAAGACATTTTGTTCCTATTTTGTTCCTTGTTTCTTATTTAATAGTCATAACATATTGATTTTATGATAGTTACAAAATAGTATTACAAACTTCCTAGATTTACGGTAACGTATTTACGTGATACTTGCCATGTACATAATTTCTTATATGCATTCTCTCCAGATGTAAATTTCACTTCAGAAAAAGAATATTTAGAACGTTATCCTGGTGACGAATATGTGGACATAATAGCAATGGATAATTACTGGGATTTTCGTTATGACGAAAAAGATTTGGATAAGGCTCATTTAAAATTGAAAATTCTGTCTGATTATGCAGTGAAATCTGGTAAGGTTGCAGCTTTATCGGAAACAGGACAAGCTGGTATTGATGATACATCATGGTTTACAAATAGGTTGCTTAAAGCAATTTATGGCTATCCGAATGAACCAGTCAAATTGGCTTATGTAGCTGTTTGGCGTAATAGTGTATTAGGATTCTTTACTCCTTATAAGGGACATCAAGCCACAAGTAATTTTATGGAATTTATGAATGATTCAAGAGTAATATCTATGAATCCTAATGATTGGTGGATGGGAAGGTATTATCAGTTTAACCGTAAATAGTTCATTGCGGAGGAAAAGATAATATTGTATCATTTTTACTGTAACCAGCATGCTATATTTGCATATACTTAAATTTTTAATGTTATGATGAAACAGTTGATCGTTTTTAGCTTATTGTGCTTTTCTTTATTTTCTTGTACAAGTGTAGTAAAACATGATAAATCCTTTATAAAGGTTGAGAATGGGCAGTTCATAAAAAATGGAAAGCCTTATTATTATGTTGGTGCTAATTTTTGGTATGGTGCTATCTTGGGTTCCGAGGGTGAAGGTGGAAATCGTAAACGTTTACTTGAAGAATTAGATAGCCTGAAATCTATAGGGGTCGATAATTTACGTGTCTTAGTTGGATCTGATGGAGTCCCGGGTGCGACAAAAGTTGAACCGACTCTTCAAGTGTCACCAGGGGTGTATAATGATACGATTTTGGCTGGCCTTGATTATTTGTTGGCTGAGATGGGTAAACGTGATATGTCTGTAGTTCTTTATCTTAATAACTCTTGGGAATGGAGTGGAGGTTATGGACAATATTTGGAATGGGCTGGGTTTGGAAAAGCTCCGGTTCCTGCTGTGGATGGTTGGAATGCATTTACGGATTTTGTAAAACAGTATCCGAAATCAGACAAAGCAAAGTCTCTGTTTGCCAATTATGTGAAAGATATAGTTACACGTACAAATCGTTATACTGGAATAAAGTATACAGATGATCCTACTATTATGTCGTGGCAGATTGGTAATGAGCCAAGAGCCTTTGCTGAAGAAAATAAGGAAGTCTTTGCTGAATGGATTGCCCAGACTGCTTCTTTAATAAAATCATTGGATGCCAATCATTTGGTATCAACAGGAAGTGAAGGAAAGGCTGGGATGGAAGGTGATATAGCTTTATATGAGCGGGTGCATAAGGATGCTAATATTGATTATCTGACAATACATATCTGGCCTTATAACTGGGGATGGGCAACAAGAGATAGCTTAGAGGAAAAGGTTGAATTCGCAAAAATAAATACGGGAAAGTATATTGATGAGCATTTGAGCATTGCAAAGAAATATAATAAACCAATGGTTTTGGAGGAGTTTGGTTATCCTCGTGATGGCTTTGAGTTTACCAAGTCGTCTTCTGTTGAGGCAAGAAATTCTTATTATCAATATGTGTTTGATTTGATAGGAAAAAATTTTAAGGAAAAAGGTTTGTTTTCAGGATGTAATTTTTGGGCATGGGGTGGTATCGCTGAATTGTCTTCTGATCATCATTTTTGGCAGAAGGGAGATGACTATACTGGCGATCCAGCCCAGGAACAGCAAGGATTGAATTCGGTGTTTAGTTCTGATGCCTCAACGCTTCAGGTGATAAAGGATGCTGTGTTGAATTTGACAAAGTAATGTCTGTAATAATAACAATTTTGTTAAGTCCGTTTTCTTATGAGTGAAAAATGTATGAAGATATTGATAGCTGTTATAGTCTTTATTTCCTTTTTTTCTGGAAAGGCTTTTTCTCAAGATTTTGTGATTAGATGGAAAGATGCTCCGGGTAAAGGGTGTATCAAAGTTCGTAATGGTAATTTGCTCCGCTTGAAAACAAGTGAAGGGCGTATTGATTTGAATAATTTTAATTTAAAAGGAAATTCTTTACAGGTATTTATGGCTGATTCTCATAATGATATTGGCCCTGATGCGACAGTTGTTACTGTAGAATTAGATAAACAAAAGTCTTTTTCATTCTTTTTGCGTGATGTTCAAGGTGAATATCCTATCTGTATTCCTAATTATGGTGTTACAGTATTGCCTATAGATGATGAACGTGATTATTCTCGAGTTTTGCACGATGTGTTAATTAAAAAGACCTTTAATAAGGTAGATATAATAAATCGTGATGAGGAAATGTCCTTTGAAGCTGCAGCTTCATTGGTGCGTAAAATGGATGTACCTATTTGGCTGGGGATAGGAAGGGATATGAGAATCTTTGAATTAGAGGATGAACTGGAAACAAATAATTTGGAATGTAAAATGATTAGGCCTCGTTTGTCTGGGACTCCTGTTAGAATCGCAGAATCCAACAATCAGGATTTATTTTATCGATATGCTTTGGGGCGTGGAGTAGGAGTTAGAAATAACGTAAAACGGTCATTGGATGAAGGTATACTTCCTATTTATCACACGATAATGCAGGATGATGATATTTTGTATAAGACAACTTCTTTTGTAAGTTATGGAAGTACAGATTTGACTTTAGCAAATTTAAAAGGTACTGATTTTTATATTTCTGATAAATATAGCCCGGGACGTGTATTTACTGAAGAACAAAAAGAAAAGCTAAAAGAAAAAGAAAAGTCAGAGGATGCTCAAGATGATATTATTTTATATTCTCGTACATGGATTGAAAATAGTGGGAATGTACCTCGATATGCTTGGGTTAAAGCTCCTCAAGTTGGAAATGGTAATTGGAAATATTTCTATGATGTAAAAACTGGGGTTTCTGCATTTTCTGAAAACCGGATATTTTGTATCTCAAAAATAAATAATCAACCAATGCCTAATGAAGAAATGGCAATGTTATTGTTGCCAGGACAAAAGGTTTGTTTTGAGTTTCGATTGTCACATACTCCTATATCGAAAGAAAAAGCTGATCAATTGTTTTCTTATTCTTTTGATAATAAATATGATGAATGTAAAGCGTTTTGGCATAGCAAGTTGGAAAAGGCAGCTAAAATTAGATTGCCAGAGCCAAGAATTCAAAATATGATAAGTGCTGGTTTATTGCATTTGGATTTGATAACTTATGGTAAAGAGCCGGATGGAACTTTGGCTGCAAATGTAGGAATTTATTCTCCTATAGGGACAGAAAGTTCTTCTATAATACAATTTTATTTATCCATGGGTTGGGTAGATGAAGCAAAAAGGGCGTTGATGTATTTCTTTGACACTCAGCAGGATAATGGCTTGATTGCAAACTATAGTGGATATATGGTTGAAACAGGAGCGGTTCTTTGGAATGTTGGTGAATATTTTAGATATACGAATGATACAGAGTGGATTCTGAAACTTATGCCTAAAATATTGAAATCATGTGATTATTTAATGAAATGGCGTGATGAAAATAAAAGAAAAGATTTGGTCGGTAAAGGATATGGCATGATTGATGGAAAAGTTGCAGATCCTGAGGATAATTTTCATCAATTTATGCTAAATGGTTATTCGTATATGGGCCTTAAACGCATTGTTGAAATTCTGGATTTATTAAATAAACCAGAGGCTGATAAATATAATGAAGAACTTTTGCAATGGAGAAAAGATATTAAGGAGGCTTTGACAACGTCTTTAGCACTTTCTCCAGTTGTTCCGTTAGGTAACGGTATGTGGTCTCCAACTGCACCTCCTTGGACTGAAGCAGGTTCTCCGAGGGCTTTGTGCCAGACGGTTGGTTCTTTCTGGTCTCATGGAACTTTTACAATTGCAGATGGTCTTTTAGGTCCTTTATATTTAGTTTTTTGTGAAGTTTTAGATATTTCAGATGATGTATCTAAAATGTTATTGGATTATCATAGAGAATTGTTTTATCAAGGAAATTCAGCATTCAGTCAACCTTATTATAGTGTCCATAATTGGTGTCAGGCTAAATTGGGAATGGTGAAGCCGTTTTTGAATACGTATTATACAACGGTTGCTGCTACAGCAGATAGACAGACTTATTCTTTTTGGGAACATTTATATAAAATGACTCCTCATAAAACTCATGAAGAGGCAAATTTCTTAATGGATACTCGACGTATGTTGTACATGGAAAATGGAGATACTTTGGATGTGTTTAAAGTAATACCTAGAAAATGGATTCAAAATGGGAAAGAAATATGTATGAAAAATGTGAATAGTTATTTTGGCAAGTTGGATATTGAAATGAAATCCATGCTTAATGATGGAATAGTAAATGTTGATATTGAGTGTCTGGATTCAAAACGACTACCATCAACAGTTAAAGTGAGGATTCCTCATCCGGAATATCAAAAGGCAATAAAGGTAGAAGGTGGTATTTATGACCCTGAGAATGAAACTGTTATTGTAAATAATTTTCAGGGTAAGGCTTTAATACGATTATATTTTTAATTTATATGGTGTAATTTTAAAGGATAAACTATGAAAAGATGTATTGCTTTGATGCTTTTGTCTTTTGTACTTATTTGTGCTTATGCTCAAGTTGGGCAAAAGGTGAAAGGAAGGGTTATTGATGGCGATACCAAGGAAGCTTTAATTGGTGTCACAATTTTATTGGAAGGTTCTCAATCGGTTGGTACTATTACTGATTTAGACGGAACTTTTGAGATGAGTGTTCCTGATGCTGGAGCTAAATTACAGGCTAGTTTTATTGGTTATAAAACTGTTCATGTTGTGGCTCGTCCGGATTTGACAATTGAAATGTTTCCTGAAACAGAATTGTTAGATGAGGTTGTTGTAGTTGGGTATGGAACAATGAAGAAAAGTGATTTAACAGGATCTGTATCTTCCATTAAAGGAAGTGATTTATCTTCTATTGTGACTCCTAATATTCAATCATCTATGGCTGGTCGTGCTGCTGGTGTGCAAGTAAATAGTAGTGGAGCCGTTGATGGAGATGTAAAGGTGCGTATTAGAGGTATAGGAACAATTAATAATTCTGATCCTTTATACGTTGTTGATGGTTTTCCAGTTAGTGATATATCGTACTTAGCTTCAACCGATATTGCTTCTATGGAGATTTTAAAGGATGCTTCTGCTACTGCGATTTATGGTTCACGAGGTGCAAATGGAGTTATTTTGATAACTACTAAGAAAGGAGCTAATCAGCCAACTAAAGTGAATGTTAATATTTATGGTGGATTTAGTCAAATAAGTAAAACGTTGGATGTATTGGATGCTTCTACTTATGCAAAAGCACGTATAGAAGCATATCAGGGTATGACTATTGATCCTAATGAATTGGCTATTTTAAATTATGCAATTGATAATAATTTAAAAGGAACAGATTGGCAGAAGGAAGTCTTACAGACAGGTGCTGTACAGAATTATAATATTAATGTGACTGGGGGAAATGATAAAGCTCGATATAATTTATCTACTACTTATAGTTCAAATGAAGGTGTTTTGAAGAATTCATTTGTTGATAAGATTTATATTCGATTAAATACTGATTATCAATTGTCTAAGGCGGTTCGTATTGGTACGGACTTATCTTTTGTAGATAGAAAATCTAGTATTTCGGATCTTAGTAATATGTATGCCGCAACACTAATGCTTGCCGCTCGCTCTGCTCCCGTTAGTCCTGTGTATGATCAGTATGGCAATTGGGCTCCTAATATGAGCTTAGATTCGAATCCAGTACGTAAAAGTGAGCATGCAAAATATGATAGATATAATGAAGATCATTTTGTTGGGAATTTTTATCTGGATGCACAAATATGGAAAGGACTTTCTTTTAGAAGCACATTTGGTATTGATTATGGAGTAAGTAAACAAAGTAATTATATTCCTACATATTATGTAAGTCCTCAGGAAGCAATAACTACAAGTCAGCTTACAGAGTATCGCAACAATTCATTGGATTGGGTTTGGTCTAACGTACTGACTTATGATTTTTATTTAAAAGATGTACATCATATTACTGCTATGGCTGGAACGGAAGCAACTTATGATAAATATGATGGAATACAAGCCACTGCATATGATGTTGCAGAGAATGCAGATATGCGTTATATCTCAGCTGCTAAATCTAATGATTATGTGGCAGATTCAACTCAGGGAGCTAGTTCTATTTTTTCAATGTTCTTGCGATTGAATTATTCTCTGTATGATAGATATTTGTTAACAGCTACATTGCGTTCGGATGCTTCTTCACGCTTTGATAAAGAAAATAGAACTGGAATTTTTCCGTCAGTAGCTTTAGGATGGAATATGAAAGAAGAAAATTTCTTGAAAGATGTGGGATGGCTTTCTCAATTGAAACTACGTTTAGGTTGGGGTACTGTTGGAAATCAGGCAAGTACTGGTATTGGTGATTATTTGTCTAAGATTGCCAATGGAAAGAAGTATGTTTTAGGTGGACAAGTCTTTGAAGGAAGAATACCTGAATATATGTCTAATCCTCAGTTGAAATGGGAAGTTGCAGAGCAATATAATGTTGGATTGGATTTGGGCTTTTTTAACAATAAGCTGAATTTTATCATGGACTATTTTGTTAAGAACACAAAAGATATGATTGTTCGTTCTCCGATACCTTCTTATATGGGAGCTTTGGCACCTATGGCAAATGTAGGAACTATGCGTAATAAGGGATTTGAATTTACTGTGAATTATGCTGATCATATTGGGGAGTTTAAATATAATTTGGGTTTGAACCTGAGTTTCATTGATAATGAGGTTACTAGTTTAGGCCAGTCTACTCCAATTTATAAGACATTATTTGATAGATTGCCTTCCACTTCTAAAACAGAGGTTGGACATCCTTTAGCTAGCTATTGGGGATATCAAACAGATGGTATTTTTAATACAAAAGAAGAATTGGAAGCATATGTTCATACTGCTCCAGATGGTACAGTTTCTAAAATACAGCCAACAGCAGAGGTAGGTGATGTGAAGTATGTAGATAGAAATAAGGATGGACAAATTAATGCTGAAGACCAGACTTATTTGGGTAATTATATACCGACCTTCAATGGTGGATTTAATTTAGGTTTTGAATACAAAAATTTCACATTCTCTTTATTTACTGATTTTTGTTATGGCAATGAAATTGCTAATATGAACTTGTTCCATCTGCAGTCTCCATTAATGGGTGCAAATATATTGCAGTCATATTATGATAATCGTTGGACGCCAGAAAATCCTGATAATAATCAGCCACGTTTGACGGCTTCAACTCAATCTTCACAGAATGTAATGTTCTCAGATCGTTATATAGAAGATGGAAGTTATTTACGTATTCGTAATGTACAGTTGGGGTATAATTTCCCAAAATCAATGTTAAAGCGAATACATTTAGATGCATTGAGAGTCTATGTCTCTGTAGATAATTTGTATACATTTACAAATTATTCAGGTTATACACCTGATATTCCTGACCAATGGGGAGATCCGTTAACTGCGGGATCGGATGTTGGAGGGTCACCACTTCCTAGAACTATGACATTTGGACTTAATTTAACCTTTTAATACACGTCTATATGAAGAATATATTTAAATTTTCATTAGGAATAGGAACTTTGTTATTTATGGGTTCATGTTCTGATTTTTTGGATCAGCCGATATTAGGAGAAAACTTGGATACTCCAGCTTATTATGATAATGCTGATAATGCAAATATGGCTGTCATTGCTTGCTATGATGCTTTGCAATATGACGATGATATGTCTACTTATCAATGGATGTTTGCGGATGTAGCTTCTGATGATGCCTGGAAAGGAGGTGGAGGTGCTGGTGAAAGCCCATATATTCAGGATATGAAGGAATGGGTAGCTCTTCCAACTAATGAATGGGTTCGAGTTGTTTGGCAATCTTACTATATGGCTATATTCAGAGCTAATACGGTAATTAAGCAATTGCAGGATGCAACATTTGACAAGGATTTAAAAGAACAGTATATAGCTGAAGCTAAGTTTGTACGTGCATATTCATATTTAACTTTGGTAAAACTTTTTGGGGATTTACCATTAATAAAAACTCCTTTAAATTTGGATGAAGTCAGCTCTGTTAAACGGGCTCCTTTTGAAGATGTATTTGCCTTAATAAAAACCGATTTTGAAGAAGCAACTAAGGTTCTTCCTGAAAAATGGTCTGAAGATCAGATTGGTAGAGCAACTTCTGGCGCAGCACAAGGATTAGAAGCACGTGCTATAATGTATGCCATAGGTATGTTTAAATGTGAACCAGAATCTTCTTGGCAACGAGTATATAACTTAACAGATTCTATAGTACAATCTGGAGTTTATAGCTTGTTACCTAATTATGCGGAGATTTTTGAAGCAGAAGGAGAAAATTGCTGTGAATCATTATTTGAGATACAGCATGCTTCTACGAATACAGGATGGACTACGGAGAATGAGGGTTGTAATAGTCCTATTGTGGTGGCGAATCGAGGTACGTCTGAAAATCCTTCTTGGGGATGGGGATATGATTGTCCAACGCAAGATTTAGTTGACCAATTTGCAACAGATGATCCGCGGTTATATACAACTGTTCATGGTCAAGGCATTACGGATTATGTATATGGAATTAAACATGATGTTGTAAAAAATGATTATTTGACGGGATATTGTGCACGTAAGTTAGCTACTGATCCTGATTTAAGAGGGCCTAATCAGTCTGATTATCCTAACAATTTACGTATACTTCGTTATGCAGATGTTTTGTTGATGAAAGCTGAGGCTGCTTATCATTTGCAGAAGGAAGATATTGCAAGGGAATGTGTAAATATGGTTAGACGTAGAGCAAGACAGTCTACTTATCCTAAAGGCTATGAAGAAGGAACTAAAACTTACGTCAAAACAGGTTTTACTAATAATGTTCCAGATATTACAGCTACTGGAGAAGATTTATTGGCAGCCATAAAAAAAGAAAGAAGATTAGAATTGGCTATGGAGTCTTTGCGTTATTGGGATCAAGTAAGATGGGGAGAATATCGCTCATCTCTTTCACCTACAGTTCAGGCAAATTATGATAGACATCTGTTAAGAGGAGTTCCGGTATTGCCTATTCCAAATGATGAAGTCTTGGCATGGGGACTTGAACAAAATCCAAATTATTAAAGAAAAAAGCGTATGAGATACTTATATTTTTTATTTTTATTATTGGTATTCGCTTCTTGTTCTAATGAACAATATGGTGAACATTCTGATGTGAATTATCCAATTCCAACTGTTATTTCTATAACTGAGGATGTTGCTGTTGGAGAACAAATTACCATAAAAGGAACGAATTTTATTACTCCTAATTCTGTTTCTTTAGATGGTATATCTTTAAAAATTGTGTCAGAAAGTGAAACAGAAATTGTTGCTATTCTTCCTCGTATTTTTAATACAGCTTCGCTTGTAGTAAAAAATGCTTTGGGAAGGGCTAATGAAGAAGAATTACTTATTAAACCGATTTATCCAGCTTCTGAAGAAATATGTGTTAGTGAATGGCCTAATGAAATAACAAAAGGGAGACCATTAATTATCAGAGGTACTAATATGGACTTGGTAACTTCCGTTGCACTTGGAAGTACTACGATTGAGGTCGATGGTTTGACGCAGCAACAAGAACGTTTGTTGGTACTTGTTCCTGATGATTTATCGGAGACAAGTTCTGATATTGTTTTACGAACAATTGTTGGTTCTACTATCCAATCGAGCGGATCGTTTGAGATTAAAGATTATGATCCGAATAATTGGGAGCCAATATCTCCAAATGTAATTTTAGATTTTGAAGATGGTGATTTGCATTATGTTTCTGGTGACATGCCAAATTCATTGTGTGAGGCAAAATTAAATGGTGGAGAGATAGATAAGATAGAAGCAAATAAGGATAATTATTTTAGTTTGTATGCTAAAGATATAATGGGAACATATAGTATGTGGAGTTACTTGGGATCTATCAAATATGTGTTAGACAGGCCGGTTGATTTAGCAGAGTTTCATGATCCTTATATTTCTTTCTTATGGAATAGTGATGATAATATTGGTTCATTCCAATTGTCTGTAACGCAAGGTACAAAAGTAGGAGGTGGAACATTTAATCCTGGTATTACAGATCGTACTTATGATGAAAATGCAAAATATGATTTGTATACTTTGCGTCCAACTAATAAGCAATGGCATTGTGTAACTGCAAGATTAAAGGATTTGGTTGTTGAGAATTGGGGTGGAGATTTTAAAGGTATCGATATTTTAGGCCAGATTAATGCTATTGAATTTGTCTTTAAGCAAATAAATGGAGCATATTGGATACAAGGGGCCTACGGAACAGAAAACCCTGAGGATATTTATGACTATAGTGTTCAAGGTAACCATCTGTTTAAAGCAAACATTGATAATATAATGATAACAGATGGTCCGTATACCTTGAATGGTTATCCGGAAAATTAATTTTTAGATTATGGAATTGGAAGACACGAATCGGTAGAGTTCATCTCCGATTCGTGTATATAATGTAATTATAGTAGAATAAGATATGAAGAAGTATTTGTTTTTAATTTCATTTTTACTTTGTTGGGCTGGTGTAGCACAAGCAAAAGATTATAATGTGCTAGAGTTTGGGGCAAGTAATGATGGACGTAAATTGACAACTCAAGCTATTCAAAAAGCAATTGATAGATGTCATCAGGATGGTGGGGGAACGGTTTTTGTACCAAAAGGAAAATATTTGGTTGGAACTATTAATTTGAAATCAAATGTCGATTTTCATTTTGATACAGGAGCTACATTGATTGCTACAACAGACTTGGGACAATATCAGAAAAATAATGACTATTTAGCAGGCGTTTTCTATACGGAAAATTCAGATAATGTATCCATCACAGGTAATGGAGTAATCTTTGGCCAGGGGATGGAATTTATGGAAAAGAATGTTGCGAAACGGATTGTTGGTGATGTAAATAAATATATTCGTCAGAAGTTTGATTTTCGTAAAGTGGTTGATGGTGGACTAGGTGATGGACCGGTAAATCCTAAAGATCGTTTTCATCAGATGGTTATTTTTAGCAATTGTACAAATGTGCGATTAGAAGATTTTAAATGTGTGGATGCGCCTTATTGGACCATTTTGATTGTACATTGTGATGGAGTAAAGGTAAATAAGGTTATTATAGATAATAATCTATTAATACCAAATAGTGATGGATGTGACATTGTATCAAGTAGTAATGTTACTGTTTCAGATTGTAAATTTACTTGTGGCGACGATGCTATTGTCTTAGCTGGATATGCTCATCATTATGGAGATCCAGGTTTTAAAGACATATTAAAACCTTCTAAGAATATTAATGTTTCTAATTGTATTCTGCAGTCTCGTTCAAGTGCGATTCGTATAGGTGGATGGGATCAGAATCACATGTCAAATTATAACTTCAGCAATATAACAATATTTGATTCTAACTGTGGTATTAATTTAACTGTTCGTGACTCAGGATCTATTCAGAAAGTGAATTTTACGAATATTCATATCGAAACCCGTATGCACACAGGAGACTGGTGGGGAAATGGCGAACCTATAAAAATTTCAGCACTACGTGGTGTGCCTAATAGTCCAATAGGTATTATTAAAGATATTCATTTTGCAAATATTACTTGTGAATCTGAAAACTCGGTTTTGATGTATGCTTCAGATGAGGCTAAGATTGAAAATGTGTATTTTGATAATTTTGATTTCTTATTGAAAAAAGGGAAATTGGAGGATGTAAGTGGTGGTAACTTTGACTTGCGTCCGAATACAGTTCCAGGTAAAGAAATTTATGAATCAAACATTCCTGTAGTTTATATAGAAAACGCAGAAAATGTATTCTTTAATCAGGGAACTATTGGCTGGCAAGGTGTTGAGAAGAAATATTATACGCATGCTATTGAAGCTATAAAGGTTGATTATCTTAGATTAAATAATATGCGTGCTGTTTCATCTCCATCTAATCCGAATTTGCCTGCTATTTCACTAAAAGATTGTACTAATGTTGTAGATAATAGTGTGAATAAGTAATATATTTGATTTTAGTAAGATAATATTTCTGAGATTTTATTTGAATAGTAACTTTGCTTGTTTGATTATTCATTTATGAAAAAGAAAAGTTATATTATGGCAATTTTAGCTACATCTGTATTGACAGCATGTAGTTCTTCTGGAAATGATAATACTTTAAGAACCCTCACAGCAGAAACATCACAAGTTTATTCTATTTTAGAAAAGACTCCGTCTGATGGATTTCTGTTTGGTCATCAGGATGCTACTGTGTACGGAATTGGCTGGGAGAATAAAGAAGGAGAGTCTGATGTAAAGCGTGTTTGTGGAGATTATCCAGCTGTTGTAGGATTTGATTTAGGAGAGTTGGAGGTCGGGAACTTATCCAATTTGGATAAAGTTTCTTTTGATAAAATGAAACAAGAGATAATAAATCAATACAGCAGAGGAGGTGTGGTGACATTAAGTTGGCATGCCCGTAATCCTTTAACTGGTGGAGACGCTTGGGACGTGAAAGATACTACTGTGGTCAAATCTATTCTTCCCGGAGGGAAAAATCATCAAAAGTTTATAACTGGATTGGATAAAGTTGCAGATTTTATCAATTCTTTAGTTACTGCCGAAGGTGTAAAAGTGCCTGTTATTTTTCGTCCTTGGCACGAACACACTGGAAGTTGGTTCTGGTGGGGAAAAGATTTATGTTCTGTAGATGATTATAAGCAATTGTGGAGAATGACTTATGATCGTTTTATCGAAAAGGGGGTAGATAATGTATTGTATGCTTATTCTCCTGGGGGAGGATGTTCTAGTGAAGAATATATGGAACGTTATCCGGGAGATGACTTTGTTGATTTGTTGGGATTTGATTACTATCAGTTAGGAACTGATGTGGAAGCCTATCGGGAAGTTATGAATAAAACACTTACATATTTGACAAAGCTGGGTAGAGAGCATGGAAAACCGATTGCTGTTACAGAAACAGGTTATGAAGCTGTTCCTGATTCAATTTGGTGGACCCAGACTTTACTACCTATAATAGAAAAATATCCTGTATCGTATGTTCTGGTATGGCGCAATGCTCGTGAAAAGGTCAATCATTATTATGCTCCATATCCTGGACAAGTTTCTGCTGATGATTTTATGAAGTTCTATGCAAATGAGCGGACTTTATTTCTTAATGATATAAATAAGAAATAGTGAAATTGTTTTTATTTATATAGGGAATCATTTGCGAGAAGCCTTTATTTTTACGATGTCTAAACCATTTCGTGAAAATGAAGGCTTTTTTAGTTGTAAGTGGTTGTGATTGTGTTAGATCGCTGTAAATAGAAAACTTCTTTATCCTTTTTTGAGAGCTTTCTGACAATACTTTTAAAGTGATATATAAGGGGTGAAAATATTGTATTGATTAATGATAAAATAGTATTATAGAATAGTAGTGAATTCCTCTAACTTTGCATGTATGAAGAGAACCTTTTTATCAAAAGATTATGATAAACTTGAATTTACTTTATGAAGCAGTATTGGCTGGAAAGCACATACAGGCAATGGAATTAACAAAAGAAGCAATTGATGAAAAAATTTCCCCTAAAGAAATAATTGATAATTATCTGATTAAAGCAATGGAGGAAATTGGACGCCGTTTTGAAGCGCATAAGGCTTTTGTCCCAGAGTTATTGATGGCTGGTCGTGCTATGAAATCATCTCTTTCTTTATTGCAGCCTTTGTTAAAAGGTGAGGATGCTCATTCTTCTATCGGAACAATAGTTATTGGTACGGTTAAAGGTGATTTACATGACATTGGGAAAAATTTGGTAGGGTCAATGTTTGAAGGATGTGGATTTCAGGTCGTTGATTTAGGAGTAGATGTGGATGCTGCTAAATTTATACAAGCAGTAAAAGATCATCATGCTACTATTGTCGGGCTTAGTGCATTGTTGACTACCACAATGCCATATATGAAAACGATTATTGAAGCTTTCAAGTCTGAAGGGCTTCGTGATAAAGTAATTATAATGGTTGGTGGAGCTCCGGTTAATGAGCATTTTGCTATAGAAATTGGGGCTGATGGATATAGTGATAGTGCAAACTCGGCGGTAATAAAAGCTAAGGAACTGATGGGGGCAGCTTGATATGTGGAAGGAAAAAGTATTTCAGAGCTCAAAAAGAATGGCGGTACCTATTATGACTCATCCAGGAATTGAGATAATAGGAAAAAATGTATATGATGCTGTTACTGATGGTAAAGTGCATTTTGAGGCCATTAAAGCTTTAAGCGATCGTTATCCTTCATCTGTTTGCACTGTGATTATGGATTTAACGGTAGAGGCTGAAGCTTTTGGTGCCTCTGTAGAATTTTATAAAAATGATATTCCTACTGTTATTGGAAGATTGTTGCCTGATATGCAGGCGGTAGAACGTTTAGAAATTCCAGACTTGGGGAAAGGTCGACTCCCTCAGTACTTGCTGGCAAATCAATTGGCTGTAGAACATATAAAAGATAAACCAATTTGGGGAGGGATGATTGGTCCTTTTTCATTGGCAGGTCGTTTGTATGATATGTCAGAATTTATGATGGCATGCTATTGTGAGCCGGAAGGAGCTAAAGTTCTATTACAAAAATGTACGGACTTTCTTATAAATTATTGCTCGGCTTTAAAACAGCAAGGGGTTAGTGGGGTAGTGCTGGCAGAGCCTGCGGCTGGTTTGCTGTCAAATGAAGGTTGTGAGGAATTTTCTTCATTTTATGTTAGGCAGATAGTAAAAAGACTTCAGGATGATAATTTTATGATTGTTCTTCACAACTGTGGTAATACAGGACATTGTACACCAGCTATGATTTCAACAGAGGCTTCAGGACTTCATTTTGGTAATAGTGTAGATATGGTGGATACTTTGAAGGAATGTCCTAAAGATGTACTTGTAATGGGAAATTTAGATCCTGTGTCTTTGTTTAAAAGTGGGACCTCGGATGATGTGAAAAAGGCTACACGTGATTTGCTTGAACGGACTTCTGAATTTCCTAATTTTATAATATCTACAGGTTGTGATGTTCCTCCTTCTGTTTCACTTCAAAATATAGAAGCTTTTTATGCCGCTATTGATGAATTTAATAGATTAAGATAATTGTACAGAATGAAAGATGTTGGCTCTTTTGATATAAGTTTTGAGGATTTATCATGGGATATAAAAGAAGTGTATCTGTTGATGGGATATGGTGATTGTATTCCTTCTTTAGAAGTTGTAAAACTTATAAGAGAAACATTAGAGGAGATAAAACCGTTATTATCATTGCATTGCAGTTATATTTTAAAAGAAGGACATACTGATGGGCGGGAAAAACTTATTATAGATGAAGTAGAGTTTATGACTGGTCGAATTATTACTCATGCTTTAAATGGGGCTTCGTCGTATGTCTTTTTTACAGCAACAATTGGTAGTGGTTTTGATAATTATTGTAGGCACTTGAAAAGTGGGGATGATGAATTGAAGATTTTTGTTGCAGATATGATTGGTTCCGTGATTGCCGAGGCTGTGGTTAGTTGGTTAATGGACGAATTAAAGGATTTGGCTGAAGAAGAAGGATGGCTTATTAGTAATAATTATAGTCCGGGGTATTGTGATTGGGCATTAGTAGAACAACAGAAATTGTTTGGCTTTTTCCCTGAAAATATTACGGGAATTCGTCTTACAGATTCTTGTTTGATGCTTCCAATTAAATCTGTGAGTGGGGTTGTTGCAATTGGAGTTGGTATTAAGAAGCGGCCTTATGGTTGCAGTATTTGTAAAATGCCTACTTGTTTTAGGAATAAAAGAAGATTATGATACATAATAGAAAGTCAGTTCCTTCTTTTATAATCAAATTATTTGGTATGAGTGTGAAAACAAAATTACTATAGAAATAATTTAAATTCATAAATCTATGAATGCAAAATTAATAAAAACGCATAAAATGCTAGAGACTCCCAAAACTGGAGATGGTCGCATTTATTTTCATCCTATATTAATGATGCATGCTGCAGCTTTATTTGGAAAAACGTATGCCGATTTTATGTTGGATCATCAGGTCTTGGTACAATCAAATCTTAAGTTGCTCGAGATGTATGATCATGATGCGGTGAGTGTTATTTCAGATCCTTGCCGGGAAGCTTCGGCTTTTGGTGCTAAAGTTTTTTTTGATGGAGATAATTCGCCTAAATGTGAGAAATTAATTCATTCAATGGAAGACGTTGAACACCTCCAGATCCCAGATGTATATACTTGTGAACGTACATTGGATAGAATTAAGGGGGTTGAGCTATTTCGTGAAAGATTGGGTGAGCCTTTTCCTATTATTGGTTGGGTGGAGGGGCCATTAGCTGAAGCTGCAGATTTATGTGGCGTTTCAGAAATATTGATGAATATGATTATGGATCCAGATATGGTTAAAGCTTTGTTGCAAAAAACACTTGTTGTTGCAAAGAATTTTGCATTGGCTCAAATAGAGGCTGGTTCTAATATAATTGGTGTTGGTGATGCTATATGTTCTCAAATATCAAAAGATATGTATGATGAGTTTTGCTTGCCATTGCATATTGAGTTATTCAATTTTATTCATGAGCATGGGGCTATTGTGAAGCTTCATATATGTGGAAATATAACACATCTGCTTCCATCTTTAAAGAAAACAGACCTTGATATTTTAGATATTGATTGGATGGTTGATATGGCAGAAGCTTATAAGGAAATGGGGGAAGATGTAGTTTTGTGTGGAAATTTAGACCCTGTAGGCGTAATAATGAGTGGAAGTAAGGATGATATAAAAAATAAATATGAAGAAATAAAGGCTAGTTTGCCTCGTGAGAATTGGATAATGATGGGAGGATGTGAAATCCCTCGTGATACTCCTGTTGAGAATATGAAGTTTTTACGGACAATTTCTATTAATAATTAAGCTATGAATTCATTTGATGTACGGAAAAAGCAACTATTTGCAGATTATGAAGCATTAATTACAAGAGAGAACATTCCAGTTGAGAATAATAACGGTGTGTACACTCGTTATAAATATCCGGTAGTAACCGCTGCTCATACGCCGATTTTCTGGCGTTATGACTTGGATGAGAAAACTAATCCCTACTTGATGGAGCGTATCGGAATGAATGCAACTATGAATTCAGGAGCTATCAAGTGGAATGGAAAGTATATATTGGTAGTACGTGTGGAAGGTGCCGATCGTAAATCGTTCTTTGCGGTGGCTGAAAGTCCGAATGGGATAGATAATTTCCGTTTTGGGGATTATCCAATTACCATGCCTGATGATGTGATTCCGGCTACAAATATTTATGATATGCGTCTGACAGCACATGAAGACGGCTGGATTTATGGTATTTTCTGTGCAGAGCGTCATGACGATAATGCACCCGCCGGTGATTTGTCTTCAGCTACAGCTACGGCAGCTATTGCCCGTACAAAAGATCTGAAAACCTGGGAACGTCTGCCGGACTTGAAGTCGAAAAGTCAGCAGCGTAACGTAGTGCTGCATCCGGAGTTTGTGAATGGCAAATATGCTTTTTATACTCGTCCGCAAGATGGATTCATTGATGCCGGAAGTGGTGGAGGTATCGGCTGGGCTTTGGTAGACGATATTACGCATGCGGAAGTGACTGAAGAAAAGATTATCGACTGCCGCTATTATCATACGATCAAAGAAGTGAAGAACGGTGAAGGCCCTCATCCTATCAAGACTCCTAAAGGATGGCTTCATCTGGCACACGGTGTGCGTGGTTGTGCGGCTGGCTTGCGCTATGTGCTTTACATGTATATGACTTCATTGGAAGACCCCAGTAAGTTGATTGCTGCTCCGGGTGGATATTTTATGGCTCCGGAAGGGGAAGAACGTATTGGTGATGTATCGAATGTGCTGTTTACCAATGGCTGGATTGCAGATGAAGATGGAAAGGTGTTCATTTATTATGCCTCTTCCGATACACGTATGCATGTGGCTGTTTCTACAATTGATAAGTTGGTGGATTATTGTATGAATACGCCACAGGATGGCTTGACTACTACAGCTTCGGTAGAAACTCTGAAAAAATTGATTGATAAAAACCTGAAATTGATGAAATAATAAAAAAGTAAGTACTGCTATGATAAAACTCACGGAAAAGATTGGCTACGGATTTGGGGATATGGCTTCCTCCATGTTCTGGAAATTGTTTGGAGCCTATTTGATGATATTCTATACGGATGTGTTCGGACTACCGGCGGCAATGGTGGGTACCATGTTTTTGGTGACACGTATCTGGGATTCAGTGTTCGACCCGATTGTGGGGGTAATTGCTGACCGTACTTCCAGTCGATGGGGGAAGTTTCGTCCGTATCTGCTATATCTTGCTGTTCCGTTTGGATTGATAGGAGTACTTACTTTTTATACACCTCCTTTCGGTGATGCAGGGAAGCTAGTGTATGCGTATATCACTTATTCGTTGATGATGATGGTATATTCTGGCATTAACGTACCTTATGCTTCATTGTTGGGAGTGATGAGTCCTAACCCATCAGAGCGTAATACCTTATCTACTTACCGTATGATGTTTGCTTACTTGGGTAGTTTTATTGCTCTGTTGTTGTTCATGCCGATGGTGAACTGGTTTAGCGGGCATAGCAAGGAGTTGAGTGACCAGCAGTTTGGTTGGTTTATGGCGGTGGTGGTGATTGCCGTGATGTGTGCCGTGCTGTTTTTGGGTTGCTTTGCATGGACAAGGGAACGGGTAAAGCCGATTAATGAGAAGAAAACTTCTTTGAAGGAGGACATTAGGGATTTGTTTCATAATAAGCCTTGGTGGATTTTGTTTGGAGCTGGAGTGGCGACATTGGTATTTAATTCTATTCGTGACGGAGCAGCGGTGTATTACTTCAAGTATTTTATTGTAGAAGATGAATATCGTACTGTTTCACTGATGGGGGTATCCTTCGTGTTGAGCGGTTTGTATCTTTCTGTAGGGCAGATTGCGAATATTGTAGGTGTAGTCCTGGCTGCTCCTATGAGTAATAAGATTGGAAAGAAAAAGACTTTTGCACTTTCCATGCTGGTAGCTTCGGTATTAAGTGTGATATTTTTCTGGTTTGACAAGGAGGATTTGACATTGATTTTTGTATTTCAATGTCTGATAAGTGTATGTGCCGGTAGTATCTTCCCGTTGCTTTGGTCAATGTATGCCGATTGTGCCGATTTCTCAGAACTGAAAACGGGAAACCGTGCTACGGGATTGATTTTTAGTGCTTCATCCATGAGCCAGAAGTTTGGATGGGCTATTGGTACGGCGGTTACCGGATGGCTGTTGTCTTTCTTTGGCTTTCAGGCTAATGCCGTACAGAGTGAAGAAACCATTCATGGTATCAAAATGTTTCTAAGTTTACTTCCGGCAGCAGCTGCATTTATTTCGATAGTTTTTATTGTCTTCTATCCGTTAGGAGAACAGAAGATGAAGGGTATAATGGAACAGTTAAACTTAAAGAGAGAATCAAAAGATGAAGAATGAGAAGATAAATCAGTTCTGCGTGGAGGTGAAGGCAGAGCTGGAACAGAATATACTTCCGTTTTGGATGAAAAAGATGACCGATCGTGAACATGGTGGATTTTACGGTCGTATTACCGGAAAGGATGTATTGGAGGCATCTGCATCGAAGGGAGCCATTCTGAATGCACGTATCTTGTGGACTTTCTCGGCTGCATACCGTCTGCTTCATAAAGAGGAGTATCTGGAAACGGCTACACGTGCCAAACGTTATTTGATTGATCATTTCTATGACACAGAGTTTGGGGGTATTTATTGGGAACTGGATTGTGAAGGGAATCCACTTGATACCAAGAAGCAGATTTATGCCATTGGCTTTGCCATTTACGGGTTGAGTGAGTACGCGCGTGCGACGGGAGATGCGGAAGCCTTGGATTATGCTTGCCGGTTGTTTGAGGTTATTGAAAAATATAGTTTTGATGCGGAAAAGAACGGCTACCTAGAAGCTTTGACGCGCGACTGGCGTCCGATAGAAGATATGCGTTTGAGTGATAAGGACGAGAATGAGAAGAAGACAATGAATACACACTTGCATATTCTGGAGCCTTATACAAATCTTTATCGTGTATGGAAAGATGAACGCCTGAAGAAGCAGATTGTCAATCTGGTCAATTTGTTTTTAGAGAAGATTTTGGATGCCAAAACGTATCACCTGAATCTGTTCTTTGAAGATGACTGGACCAATAAGTATCAGATAGTATCTTACGGACATGATATTGAAGCTTCGTGGCTGATACATGAGGCGGCACTGGTGGTTGGTGATCTGGATTTGTTGAAAAAGGTGGAACCTGTTATTGTGAAAATTGCTGAGGCGGCAGATGAAGGCCTGAATCCAGATGGCAGTATGATTTACGAGAACTTTGTCAGTAAAGGAAAAATTGACCGTGAGCTGCACTGGTGGGTTCAAGCTGAAAATGTGGTAGGGCATGTGAATCTTTTTCAGCATTTTGGCGATGAAGAAGCATTGCATATTGCGTTGCGATGCTGGAATTTCATTCAAACGAAATTAGTGGATAAGGTGCATGGTGAATGGTATTGGAGTTTGTATGCGGATGGTACCGTCAATATGAAGGATGATAAGGCTGGCTTTTGGAAATGCCCTTATCATAACGGCCGTATGTGCATGGAGATTTTGGAACGTTTCTCCTGAACCGGAAAAATAAAATCTCCTTTAATGGAGAAAATTTATGGGTAATAAGAAGGATAACAAAAAACGCCTTGATGTAGAAATGCATCAAGGCGTGAATGTAAAAACGTGATACGTTTTTATTATTTGATAAGCCTATGTAAGCGAGTCAGGAATTCATCTGCTTCGTTTATGCTCAGGCAGAGCGGCGGAAGCAAACGGATGACGTTGGTGCCGCTGACACCGGTAAATACTTTTTCTTCGAAAAGTAATTTTTGGCGGAGTTCCTTGATGGGTTCTTCAAATTCCATTCCAATCATCAAGCCGCGACCGCGTACTTCTTTAATTCCTTTGAAGTTTTTCAATTCTTCCAATAGGTGAGTACCTACTTTGGCTGCATTTTCAACTAGATTTTCTGCTTTCATCACATCAAGTACAGCGATAGCTGCTGCACATGCCAGATGATTTCCACCGAAAGTCGTTCCTAGCTGTCCATATACTGGAGTGAATTTTGGACTAATCAGTACACCGGCCATTGGGAATCCGTTGCCAATGCCTTTTGCTACGGTAATCATGTCAGGGCGTACGTCATTGTACTGGTGAGCAAAGAATTTACCGCTTCTTCCGTAACCCGACTGGATTTCATCCAGAATCATAACGGTATTGGTTTCGTCACACGCCTGGCGAATGGCTTTCATGAACTCTGTAGTAGGAAGCTGAATTCCTCCTACGCCCTGGATGCCTTCAATGATGACTGCACATACATCGCCTTTGGCCAGTTCGGCTTTCAGCGCTTCTGTGTCGTTCAGCGGCAGGTATGTCACGTGTCCGTTGTCATTTATGGGAGCAATGATTTTCGGATTGTTGGTTACTTCTACTGCCAGTGAAGTACGTCCGTGGAAAGCTTTGGCGAAAGAAATCACACGTGTACGTCCGTTATAGAAAGATGCCAGTTTCAATGCATTTTCGTTGGCTTCTGCTCCAGAGTTGATTAAGAAAAGTTGATAGTCATCATAACCGCTGATGGCTCCCAGACGGTCGGCTACTTCCTGCTGTAACTTGTTGATTACAGAGTTGGAATAGAATCCCAATGTAGCTACTTGTTTGCTGATGGTTTCCACATAGTGAGGATGTGCGTGACCGATGGAGATAACGGCATGTCCTCCATAGAGGTCAAGGTATTCCTGACCTTTGTCGTCCCATACGTGGCAGCCTTTTCCTTTTACGATGTTTACATCGAACAAAGGATATACGTCGAATAACTTCATATTAATTAAGAATTAAGAATGAAGAATGAAGAATTGGAGCTGAAGTCTTTTCGCTTCTTATTCTTCACTTTTCTTCATTAATTTGTTTTTTACAGTCCTGATGGAAGATACAAGTAGGGCTATAAGTTCACCGCAATCGTTCTCCATACTGATAAAGGACACTTCATTTAAATAGTGCGAGTCGTGAAGCAGATTGAGCCAGTAATCCGTTTCGTTTGCTTCCTTTAATGCCACACTTAATTTATTGACAAAGTCGGCTTGGCTTTGTGCAAATTCCGATTCGCGTATTAATGCTCCGATAGCCGTTCCAGAACGAAGAATTTGTTTGCTTAACACGAATTCTCCTTTTTGCTCTCTGAGATATTTGTTCATGCCTACGATACGTAATGCAAAATCATAGCTTCTAGTATGTAACAATGAATCTTCTCTCTGGCGTGAATTCTTCATTCTTCGTTCTTCATTATTCATTAATTAAAATGCGCTCGGTTTCAGTTTCAGTCCTACTGTTTCTTCCAGATTGAACATCAGGTTCATATTGTGTACAGCCTGACCGCTGGCTCCTTTCAGCAGGTTGTCAATGCAAGAAATAATGAGCAACTTGTCGCCATGCTTTTCCAGGTGAATCAAGCATTTGTTGGTGTTGACTACCTGCTTCAGGTCGATATTCTTGTCTACGATGTGGGTGAAAGAATCTTCTGCATAGTACTCTTCGTACATTTTCACAATCTCTTCCAGCTCCACTTTGGTCTTTACTACGATTGTGGCAAAAATACCACGGGCAAAGTCACCTCGGTAAGGAATGAAATCGATTTCTGAATGGAAACTGTTCTGCAGCTGTTTCAGTGACTGTTTGATTTCTGGCACATGCTGGTGTGAGAACGGTTTGTAGATGCTGAGGTTGTTGTTACGCCAGCTGAAATGACTCGTAGCACCTGGTTTTACACCTGCTCCGGTACTTCCGGTAATGGCGTTTACCATTACGTCGTCGTTCAACAGCAAATGCTTGGCCAATGGCAGAAGTCCGAGCTGAATGCATGTAGCAAAGCATCCCGGGTTAGCCACGTGCTTGCTTTGGCAGATAGTCCGGCGGTTCAGTTCCGGCAGACCATATACAAAGTCATGGTCGTCCGATTTGATGCGGTAGTCCATGGACAGGTCGATGATTTTCAAATCTTCCGGTACATTGTGACTTTCCATGAATTTCTTTGTATCACCATGAGCCGTACAGAAGAACAATACATCGATAGTATCGAGTGGAAGCTCATCTGTAAACACTAAATCGGTTTCTCCATACAAGCCTTCGTGTACGTCAGTAATCTTGTTGCCCGCATTGCTGGAGCTGTTGATAAATGCAATCTCTACATCCGGATGATTAAGCAGCAGGCGAATCAGTTCGCCTGCCGTATATCCTGCGCCTCCTATAATTCCTGCTTTTATCATACGTCAGCTTCGTCTTTATGGTTTGCATAATAGGCACGAAGCGGAGTAGACAACACCTTGATGAAGCCTTTAGCGTCTTCTGCAGTCCATCCTTTCTGCATTTCTCCGTATTCGCCGAATTTGTTCTTCACAAGGTCATCTTTTGATTCTACTCCTACAGTAGAGAATCCGTATGGGCGAAGTTCCAGAATAGCTGTACCATTGACGTTACGCTGTGATTCGGTCAGCATGGCTTCGATGTCGCGCATTACCGGTTCCAGGTACTGGCTTTCGTGAAGGAACATGCCGTACCAGTTGGCTACCTGGTCTTTCCAGTATTGCTGCCATTTACTCAGGGTATATTTTTCCAGGAAGCGGTGAGCGCCGATAATCAGCATCGGAGCAGCAGCTTCGAATCCTACACGGCCTTTGATACCGATAATCGTATCACCCACATGCATATCACGACCTATACCGTAGGCTGCACCAATCTCTTCTACTTTCTGGATGGCTTTAATCTTGTCGTCGAACACTTCACCGTTTACGGCATACAACTCACCTTTCTTGAATTCCAGTTTCAGTTGTTCGCTGTCTGTTTTAGTTACCTGTTTCAGGTAAGCACTTTCCGGCAATCCCTGTGCAGAATCCAAAATTTCACCACCGCAGATAGAAGTTCCCCAGATACCTACGTTGTATGAGTATTTCAGTTTAGTGAAATCTGCCTCAAAACCATTTTCCTTCAGGTAATTGATTTCATATTCACGGCTCAACGCCATGTCACGTGTCAGGGTAATGATTTCCACTCCCGGAGCCATTACCAGGAAAGTCATGTCAAAACGCACCTGGTCGTTGCCGGCACCAGTAGAACCGTGAGCAATGGCATGAGCTCCAATTTCGTTGGCATAACGGGCAATGGCCAATGCCTGGAAGATACGTTCAGAACTTACAGAAATAGGGTAAGTACCGTTACGCAGTACGTTTCCGAATACCATGTATTTCAGGCTCTTTTCGTAGTATTCCTGTGTTACGTCAAGAGTCACATATTTCACAGCTCCCAGTTTATACGCATTTTCTTCGTTCTTTTTTAACTGTTCCGGGCTGAAACCACCGGTATTGGCGCATGCTGCATATACTTCATATCCTTTTTCCTTTGCCAGATACATTACGGTAAAGGAAGTGTCCAATCCGCCGCTGAAAGCAACGACAACTTTTTTCTTTTCTTCCATGGTGCTTATCTTTATATCGTGAAGCTTTTCGCCTGTATGAGTTCAGGAGAAAACCTCGCTTGAGATTATTTTTGTATTTAGAAATTGTTTATTTTATCGTCTGTATGCAAAGCCGGATCATAAAGCATGGCTGTGCAGATACAGAATTTACGGTTTTTCGCCATCAGGATTTCGTGGTTGATACATCCTTCACATCCTTTCCAGAATGAGTCATCGTCGGTCAACTCGTTGAAAGTGACAGGTACGTATCCCAGCTCTGTATTCATTTTCATGACCGCAGCTCCTGAAGTCAGGCTGAAGATTTTGGCTTTCGGCCATCGCAGACGAGCCAAAGTAAAAGAGGCATGCTTGATACGCTTAGCCAGTCCGCATCCTCTGTATTTCGGATGGACAATCAGTCCGGAAGTAGCTACGTACTGTTTGTTTCCCCATGATTCGATGTAAGTAAATCCGGCAAAATCATCTCCGCACAGTGCGATGATGGCTTTTCCTTCTTTCATCTTGGTAGCTACGTATTCGTGTGTACGTTCGGCAATACCCGTACCGCGAACTTTGGCTGCTTCTCTAATCGTGTCCAATATTGTGTCAACGTAAACCTCGTGTGAGGCGTCGGCTACCATTACATCAATTTGTTTAGTAGGTTCCATTTTTTATTCTTATCAGTTAGAGTTGGTTTATATTCGGTATAATGTTGGCAAGAGCATGCTTGACTTCTGTACGCGTACAATTTTCGCGAATCACCAGCATGATGGTGTCGTCGCCGGCAATGGTACCAATGATTTCATGGAAATTGTGCATGTCAATGTCGTATGCCAGACTGCTGGCATATCCCGGGCGAGTCTTGATCACAGCGATGTTGTGGGAGAATTCAATGGAAATGAATCCGTTGTGACGCAGCATTTCGCTGGCTTTTTGCGGCTCTGTCATGCGCTTGTACATGGTATTGTTGGGAAGTACATATACATAGTTCCCGTTCATGCTGGCAGCTTTGGCTACCTTCAGTTGCTTCAAGTCGCGCGACAGGGTGGCTTGTGTCAATTGGAATCCTTCTTTTGTCAACTCCTGCAAGAGTTCGTCCTGACTTCCAATCTCCTTGCTGGAGATAATCATTTTGATTGAATCAAGTCTGCTATTCTTGTTCTTCATTGTATAATTATTCTTTTACGGCTGCAAAAATACGGATATATTTTGAATATCATGCATAAATTCTTACTTTTTTGTGTGTTTATTCTGAAAAATGCATGAATATAATGAATAAATAACCATCGTGAATTTTATTTTGTATTTTTGTGCACGTTAATTACAGAGACAAAGAATCATGAAGACCACATGGCTACAGGCAGAAAAGGATCCAATGGGAGCTGCCATATACGATTACTTCAAGAATGGAAAGGCTGGAAAGTTAAGAGTTTTCTCTTCACAGTTTGAGGAAGATGAAATTCCAGTGAGTGAATTATTCCGTACGTATGAACACATGCCCTTGCTGGAACAAACCGCACTGGATATGGCTCAGGGAAAGATTTTAGATGTAGGAGCAGGCAGTGGCTGTCATTCCTTGGCTTTAAAGCAAATGGGAAAAGAGTCTGTGGCTATTGATATTTCTCCTCTGTCGGTAGAAGTCATGCAGGCACGTGGACTGGATGCCCGTCTGGTCAATCTGTTCGACACACATTTTGCCGAACGTTTTGACACTATTCTGATGCTGATGAACGGTTCGGGAATTATCGGACGGGTAGAGAATTTCGGTGATTTCTTCCAGCGGATGAAGCTGTTGTTGAATCCAGGTGGTTGTATCTTAATGGATTCAAGCGATTTGAGATACCTGTTTGAGGAGGAAGACGGAAGTTTTGTTGTTGATTTGGCGGGCGATTATTACGGTCAACTGGATTTCCAGATGCAATATAAACAAATAAAAGGAGAAGCATTCGACTGGTTGTATGTGGATTTCAATACCCTGAGTCTGTATGCTTCTCAATATGGATTCAAAGCAGAGCTGGTGAAGGAAGGCAGTCATTATGACTATTTGGCCAAACTTACCTTGTAGCTCTTTGTTTCTTCTTCAACCATAAATAATACCCGCTGAGTGGAAGTACGCCTCCGATAAAAGCTGCCAGGAAATAGAGTAGCTTTGTATAGATACCTCCCCAGCTTCCGGTGTGGAAGGCATAGAACCAGCCTTTCAGTTTCTGTGCGCGAGGCACTTCCGCATAGGTTGTGGTTTCTGTAATCTCTCCGTTCTTCGGATTGAATTTCAGGGTATCTGTACGACGTAATTGCTGTCCCTGGATAACTTGTATCTTCTTCTCTTCTATGCGGAGTGAAGTGTAGCCGGTGTATTTTGTCTGTACTTCCTGAACTGCCTTGTCCCAAGCCGTATAATCGGTTTGTTTCTTTCCTCCTTTCTTGGTACGTGCATCGTTTTCCTTTTTGGGGAGGGAAGTTCCGTGAGTTTGGGCCTGCTTCGAAGTGTTTCCTCCAAAAAGTCCGTAAGCAAACGAACGATACCAGCCAAACGACCAGGTGAGCCCGGTAAGTGCCATGACCAGCAGGAAGAGGGTAGAATAGAAGCCCAACGCCACATGACTGTCATACCAGAAACGGCGCCATCCTTTGCAGCAGGAAACCTTCAGCCGGTTATTTAACGCTTTACGGGTGCGAGGCCACCAGATAACAAGACCACTGACAAGAATTACGACCATCAGCAGGGTGGAGATGCCGACTATCATTTTCCCTACAGAGGAAGCTCCTTTCTGCGGTGGAGGGTTCAGCAGCCAGCGATGCAGTTTCCGCATGGTTTGAAAAAAAGTGTTTCCTTCTATCCATCCGTTCACTTCTCCCGTGTACGGATTCACACTCAGACTTTTTCTGCCTGCGTTTTTGAAAGTCACTGTAGCTGTCTCATCGGCTTTTCCCGAATATTGCAGTGAGGTTAGCTTGAGTGAATCGGCAGTCTGCTCCTTTATGCGTGCAATCAGTTGTGAAGGTGGAAGAACGGCAGCGTTCCCTTCCGGAACGCTTACCTTATATAAATGGGGCTTACATGCCTGAGTGATTTCCTTTTCGAATACCAGTGCAACTCCCGAGAAACAAATAATGGAAAGAATAATTCCCACTGGAATAGAAAGCCAGAGGTGTATTTTCCCGAATAATTTTCTCATTTTCGAATGTTATTGTTGAGTTAATGCAATTTTACCTACCGTTGTAATTTCATCGGCTTCCACTTCCAGTCCTTTTACAGCTTCTCCTGTTTGAGGATTGATTTTATAGAATGTGGGAGTAGCACCTTCTTCGGTAGTCAGTACCGGAATATAAAAATACTGATTTTCCAGATAAGGAGAATTTCCGAAAGAAGAAATCAGGTTCATGTCTGGCAATCCTGTAATAGGAATCAGCTTCTTTTCGCTGGCTTTGAATATCACCAGTTCATTTTTAGGTGCATTGGTTCCTAGTGTGGCTACTTCTTCAATGCTGCATCCGTAATTATTGAGCAGGAAATAATCGCCACCTACGTGCCAGCAGCGGAACAACGGATGGCCGCTCGCACCGCTCATCGTTTCCAGGTTGCAATAATACTCATCGAAGGCAGTACTTCCGGCAGGGATGCGCACGACACCAGAAGGAAGTGTACCTTGTACCTTTGCCTTTAAGTTGGCATCAGCCGCAGGCTGGGTAGCCGTACGTCCATATCCTCCTGAAAATACATATAAATTGCCGTCATCATCGCTCCAGATGGTCTGGTAGTATTGCGAACGCATGCGTCCGCAAGCAAAACCAATCTTGTCAGTTTTCGCAATAACCGGTTCTTCATCAAAGTTGCTGCCGCTGTAAATGGCAATATAAGCATTATCCGGATATTGGGTAGAAGGAATCTGTCCGGCAGTATACTTACCGCTTCCTGAGCCGCCGGTACCGGTTGCCACATAATCCTGACTCAACACCTTATCGGGCCAGGTATTCACTCCGTAGTGACTCATACCCATGGGAATAATGGAGGTGTAGAGCTTTCCGTTGGCTTCCACAAATCCGGCCATGGTAACCTTTTCACCGTTCCCTAAGAAGTTCTCAGCCAAAATATCCTGCTGGTTGGTACTGGTGGTACCGTTTTTGGCGTTCAGGTAGTTAAATAAAAAGCCTTGTGCTGCATTGCCTTTACCGTCAGTCTGCTTGGTGTCTCCGGTAGATACGGTAATCACATTGTCACCCCATGTGCCGTAGGTAGTAAAACGGTTGAATGTATAACTGTATTTTTTCTGTGGCACATTGTTGGCATCCAGATAGTAACAGCCTCCGGTACCTTGTGATCCGTCGTTATATTTGATTCCGAAAAAATAATTCTGGTCGTAAAAAATCCAGTAAGAAATCTGGTCTTGAAATTCTTTCCCGTTTTCAATGACTGAAATTTTGCCTTCGTCCAGACTTTCTGCCGTAAGCAGATAGGAAGTACCTCCTGCGGTGACC